>CAVKPZ010000029.1:0-21014 GCA_963658395.1 Lachnospiraceae bacterium
AGGTTACAACGTTCTACGACTTCTCGTTGGCGGCAACTGTAAAAAACCGGATTATAGGAAAGGTTTTGGCACTGTCAAGGAAGAAGTGCTAATTTTCTCAAAACTCAGGAAAATAGGCTCACCAAGACGTAATCCAGGCATTCTAGCCCGCGGTCGGTGGGCTTGATTCGCCCTTCATCCTCGCGCAACATGCCTTCTTTTTCCATTTTCAGGAGACTATCGCCATAGGCCAGGCGGAAATCCTTCCCGAATCTCTTCGCGAAGGAAGAGAGGGCAAAACCCTCCTCAAGGCGCAGGCTGCTGAGGAGATATTCCTCCTCACCGCTTTGCTCTTCGCTTTCCCTTAGCCCTTCCCCTTTTAAATATAAGGATAGGGAACGTGTGTTCGCATAGCGCACCCCGCCGAGGAATCCGGCGGCCCCTAGCCCCACCCCGACGTATTCCTCGTCCCTCCAATAGGTCAGGTTATGGCGGCACTCGTGGCCAGGCAAAGCGAAGTTGCTGACCTCGTAGCGGCGGTATCCCGCTTTCCTAAGGGAATCGAGGACTTCCTCGTATTGCTCGCCTTGCTCGTCTTCGCTGGCCTCGCTTTCCCCTTTCGCTTTGAAGAGCGTCCCATCTTCCAAGATGAGGGTGTAGGCGGAAAGGTGAGGGACTCCCAAAGAGAGGAAAGCCTCCTCTTCTTTCTTCAAATCCTCGAGCCTTTCGCCAGGAAGAGAGTAGATCCAGTCGACGTTGATATTGAAAATCCCGTGCTTCCTTAAGGCAGAGACGGCTTTTTTGGCGTCTTCGAAGTTGTGCTTTCTTCCCATCAGGGAGAGAAACTTCCCTATAGAGGATTCAACTCCCAAACTCACCCGGTTCACCCCATAACAAGCAAGGAGAGTGATTTTCTCTTCGCTTAGGCTCTCCGGATTGGCCTCGAGGGAGAACTCCCCTCCTTCCTCCAAAAAGGGGGAAAGCTTCGCTAGAAGTCTCCTTAGCAAAGAGGGAGGAAGGGCGCTTGGGGTGCCTCCTCCAACGTAGATGGTTTCCATCTTCCCAAGGCAATAGGAGTCGAGCTCAGCGAAAAGGGCGGAGAGATACTCCTCCGCCCAATCGTTTCGGTAAAGGACCTTCGGGAAGTCGCAGTAGCTGCAGATGCTCGAGCAAAAAGGGATGTGGACGTATAGGGCCCTAGCCAACTCACTTCTCCTCGGGCTTGTCTTCGGCTTTGCTTTCTTCCTCTTCGTCTTTCTTTTCTTGCAAAGGCTCGTCGACGGTCTCCAAAAGGCGGTCGAGCTCTTCTTTGGCGATTTCCTTATCGGATTTCGGCTTCTCCTCGTTTTTAAGCCCTGGGACGTGCTTTTTCAGCAAGATGACGAGCAAAACCACAAGGCCGAAGAAGGCCACGAGGACGACGATGACGATGATCGGCGCGACGGAATCTAAGACGGGTGAATTGAATCTCATTTGTTATCTCCTTGGCGGACGGGCGTATAGACGAATTTGTTCTTGATCTGCTTCTTCACGTAGAAGCCTAGCTCCACGAGGCCATCCATCGAAGTGCGGGCGGTCTCGTAGGCGCAGCGGGTCGCTTTCTTGAAGTCCTGGATGGTGTAGAACCTCCCCAGCGTGCAATGGGAGGCATAGAAGAGGGCCTGCTTCTTCCGGAGGAGAGGGTTGGTCTCCAGGAGGTAGCGCGCGGTCTCCTTGACTTCCTTGTCGCTGAGAGAGGAAGAGGGGGTGCTTATCGCGCTCTTTCCCCTGCTCTCCAAGAAGGATTTCCGCTCCTCTTCGCTAAGAAGGGGGACCTTATCGGGCTTAGGCTCAGGGGCCTCAGGAGGGGTTTCTTCCGCTTTCGCCACTTCTTCAATCGGTGAAGAGGAGGGCTCTATCGAAACGACGTCTGCGCCCTCCTCCTTCGGAATCTCGATGAATTCCTGCGTCACCGTCTCCCTTTTCAAGGATGCGAGGCGGCTGAGCGACCTTTCGAAAAAAGCGTTCAGCTTCTCGATGCAATAGAAGGCGAAGAAAGTGAGATCCTTTTGCTCCTGGACCTCGCTTAGGACGTCTTTGAGGTTGGCGCTTTCCTGAAGGAGGGATTCGAAGGGAAGGCAGGCGGCCCCTTCAACGCCATTGGAGGAAAGGAGGGAGCGAGCGAAGGAAGTCGCGATGAGCTCGTTGTTCTCTTCGAAGGGCTTCACGATGTAGATGTAATAGAGGCAAAGGAGGGACTTGAGGCCCGTTTTATAGGAAGGGGAAGAGAGGAAGAGGAAAAGGCTGTCCATCATCCCCTCGATCTCCCCATAAGGGGCGTAGGTGTAGTTCCTGGCGACCACCTGGGTCGTGTAGATGGAGCGGAAGTCGCTCGTGCGGTAGAAATTAGAGACCTCGTCGTGGCCTAGCAAGGCGAAGCGCAGCTCGCCCAGGCTTTCCTCGCTAGGGGCGCTGGGCTTCGCTTTCAGGTTTTCCAAAAAGCGCCAAAGCAAGGCCTCTTTCTCATTCTCCCCCGGCTTGAAGAAGCCATTCAGCATCGCTTTCGCGGTGAGCTCGGGGAGGGGGTTTGAGATGAGCTTCCCGGCCTCATTCAGCACGGAGAGGAGACTCTCCTTCTCGAAGGTCTTCAGCGCGCTTGGGTTCAAAGCGAGGTCGCTCATCGCGCTGGAATAGGCTTGGAGGCGGCTCTCAAAATCGACGAGTCGTGCGTACGTGGCCTCGGTCTTCGTGATCGAGAAAGGGGATCTGTTCACCCCAATGAGGGGCGTTTTCTCAGCGTTGGCCCTGCGATATTCGAGAATCTCCCTCCAGAAATCGTTGATGAGATTGCTCCGCATCGCCACGCGAAGCTCGGAGCGCGTGAGGTAATTCTCGTCCGTGTATTTGTAGAGGTTCTTGTTCGCCATAAGTTTGCTTCGCTTGATTATAAGGCAAGAGTGAGAAGAAAAACCAAAAAACTACTAATTTTTCGATTCGGGATTTTATTTCTTGACGTCGTCGTCGATGGAAAGCACCGACATGAAGGCCTCTTGGGGGACTTCGACCGAGCCGATGGCCTTCATGCGCTTCTTCCCCTCCTTCTGCTTCTCTAAGAGCTTTTTCTTACGCGAGATGTCGCCGCCGTAGCACTTCGCCAGAACGTCTTTGCGCATGCTCTTGATGTCGGCTCGGGCGATGACTTTGCCTGAGATCGCCGCCTGGACCGGCACCTCGAATTGCTGCCGTGGGATGATCTCCTTCAGGCGGCTCACCAAAGCAAGGCCCCTTTTGTAGGCATCGGGCCGATAGACGATTGAGGAAAGCGCGTCGATGACGTCCCCATTGAGGAGGATGTCCATCTTCGCGAGGTCGCTTTTCCGGTATTCTTTGAATTCGTAGTCCAAAGAGGCATAGCCCTTCGTGTAGGATTTGAGCTTATCGAAGAAAGAATAGATGATCTCCGAAAGAGGGAGGTCGTATTTCACGATGACCCTCGTCTCGTCGAAATACTCCAGATCGACGTAGACGCCCCGCTTGGCCTGGCATAGCTCCATGATCGGCCCCACGTAATCCTTCGGGGACATGATGGAGGCGGAGACGAAAGGCTCGTCGATCTCCTTGATTTTGCTAGGATCAGGCATCTCGCTGGGGTTATCGATCTCCAAGACTTTCCCATCCGTCATCTGGATGCGGTAAATGACCGATGGGGCCGTGAGAATCAGATTGAGGTTGTATTCCCTTTCCAGGCGCTCCTGCACCACGTCCATGTGCAGAAGGCCGAGGAAGCCGCAGCGGAAGCCAAAGCCCAAAGCTTGGCTGGTTTCCGGCTCAAAGACCAAAGAGGCGTCGTTCAAGGAGAGTTTTTCGAGGGCGTCCTTGAGATTCGGGTAGTCTTTGCTATCGACGGGATAAAGGCCGCAATAGACCATCGGATTGATCCTCCGGTAGCCTGAAAGAGGCTTGGGGGCGGGGTTGCTTTCCAAGGTGATGGTCTCGCCGGGGAAGACGTCATGGATGTCTTTGATGGTCGCGGTGAGATAGCCCACTTCCCCGCAGTCAAGCTGCTTGGCGGGGATCTCTTTCGGCGTGCGGATGCCCACTTCGGTGACCTGATAGACCTTGTTGGCCTGCATGAGGCGGATGCTGTCCCCCGCTTTCACCGAGCCGTTTTTGACGCAGATAAGCGCGACCACGCCCCGGTAAGAGTCGTAATAGGAATCGAAAATCAGGGCCTCTAAAGGCGCGTTCACGCTGCCTTTGGGGGAAGGGATGTCCAAAGCGATCTTCTCCAAAACATCGCTGACGCCCATCCCGGTTTTCGCCGAGATAAGGCAGGCGTCGCCGCAGTCGATGCCGATTCTCTCCTCGATCTCTTTTTTGACCATTTCGGGCATCGCGCTAGGGAGATCGACTTTGTTGATGATTGGAAGGATCGCGAGGTCGTTGTCGACGGCCAGGTAAACGTTGGCGAGCGTCTGGGCCTGCACGCCCTGGGTGGCGTCCACCACAAGGAGCGCCCCCTCGCAGGCCGCGAGGCTTCGCGAGACCTCGTAGGAGAAGTCGACGTGCCCTGGGGTGTCGATGAGGTTGTAGATGTAATCCTCGCCATTGGAGGCGCGGTATTTCACGGTGACCGCGTTCAGCTTGATGGTGATGCCCCTTTCTCTCTCAAGATCCATCGAGTCGAGGAGTTGCTCTTTCATGTCGCGCTTATCGACGGTGCCGGTCAGTTCCAAAATGCGGTCGGCGAGGGTGCTTTTCCCGTGGTCGATATGGGCGATGATGGAGAAATTGCGGATGTGGCTCTGATCGAATGGCATGGGGAGATTCTACCTTATTCGCCTTTCTTCGAGTAGAAGGATTCTAAGCGCTTCTCCACTTCCTTCTCGTCGTAGACGGACTCGCTTTGGGGGTAGCGCCTGAGCAGGAGGTCATGGTAGGCTCCCTTGCCGTAGCGATCGTCGATCAATAGGGCTGCTCCGACGTCGCTTTCGCTTCTTATGACCCGCCCTAGGGCCTGAAGAACCTTGCTAATCCCGGGGTTTTGATAGGCGTAGAGGAAGCCCGCGCGCTCCTTCTCCTCAAAGTAGCTCCGCAGCAAGTTGTTCTCGAAGCCGACCTGGGGCATCCCCACTCCGACGATTCCCACCCCGATGAGACGGTCGCTCACAAGATCGATCCCTTCGCCAAAGGCGCCCCCTAAGACAAGAAGCCCAACGGTGGTTATCTTTGGATTGGGCAAAAAGGAAGAGAGGAAGTCGATCTTCTCCTCTTCTTTCATCTTCCGGTTCTGGACGAGGATGCTTGCTTTGGGGAAATCAAGATAAGGACGGATCTTGGTGAGGTAATCATAGCTCGGGAAATAGATGAAATAGTTGCCCGTTTTTGAGGAAACGAAGCTCTTGAGATAAGAGGCGACCTTCGGGTAGGAAACCTCCCGGTCGCGGTAGCGTACGGAGACGCAGGGAGCGAGCATCACTTTGAAATTCTCCTTCGGGAAAGGCGAAGGGAGGAGCAAGAAAGAGGAATCCTCTTTCCCGAGAATCGATTTGCTGAAGTAGGCGCTGGGGGTGAGGGTCGCGGAGAAAAGCACGGCCCCGCGCACCCTTTCCAGGCTCTCTTTCAGGAACTTCGAGGGGTCGAGGCAAAAAAGGTCGAGCTCGTAGTCCCCCTCGCCTTTTTTGATGATGGCACAGCGATCGCTCGGGCTTGAAAAATCCTTCAGGAGGCGAAGATAGCGGTTTCCCTCTCTGGAAAACTCCGACAGGAGCCTCGTTTTCTCTAGAGCCCTCGAATTCTCTTTCCGGACTTTCTGCTCCGCACTCTTGAGGTTCTCGAGGGCCTTCTCGATTTCGACGGGCGCCTCCTCGAGGAGTTCTTCCCTCCCCTCGATCTCGTATTTTTTGAAGGCCTTCTCGACCTTGGTGATGGCTTTGCGGAGGCTGTTCGCGTAGTTTTCTTTCCCCTTCAGCGCTTTCTTTGCGAAGCCTAGGACGCGGGTGGAGAGGGTGGCGCTGTACATCATCCTGCCCCTGTCGACGAGGTTGTGCGCCTCATCGATCAAAACCAGGAACTTGCTCTGGTCGACGCTGGGGTCGAAGTAACGTTCCAGATGGACGATGGGGTCGAAGAAATAATTGTAGTCCCCGATCACGATGTCGCTGAACAGGGAGAGATCGAGCTGGAACTCGAAAGGGCAGAGCTCGGCATTGCGGCACCAGCAGGAAATGGCGGCCTGATCGAAGCGCTCGCCACTATCAAGCGCAGTCTCGATGGCAGCCTTTAGCTTCGTGTAGTAGCCTTTGGCGAATTTGCAGTCATCCGGGTTGCAGCGATGCCCGGGGCAAAGGCAGATCTTCTCTTTGGCAAGGAGGTTGGAATCGCGCACAACAAGGCCTTTTTCCCTGAGCTCGCCAATCGCCTCGGCAGCGCTTTGGGCACCCGTGTTCTTCGCGGTGAAATAGAAGATCTTCTGGACGCGGCGCTCATCGAAGGACTTCACGAAAGGAAAAAGGGTCGACATGGTCTTGCCGATTCCAGTCGGGGCCTCGGCGAAGAGGATCCCTCCTTTTTTGGCGATGCCGAAGCAGTATTTGGCAAGCTCTCTTTGGCCGTCCCTGAAATTCGGGTAAGGGAACTGCAACTCCTTGGCCGAGTCATCCCTTTCCTTCCAGTGCCTGAACTGCCGTTGGTAAAAGGCAAGGTAATCATCGCAATACCCCTCGACGATGTCCTCGATTTCCTTCCTCGTGTAATGGAAACGCTTGACCATCGACTCTCCGCTTCGGACCTGCGAGAGGTAGGTCAGCTGAATGCTCGCGCCGTCGCCGCCGTTTTTCTGAAGGTAAAGATAGGCGTAAACAAGAGCCTGGCCCTTGTGCCATTGGCTTTGCTGATTATAGAAATCCTTCAAGGGGATGATGGTCGTCTTGATCTCATCGATCACAGGGGAGGATCCCCCTATGATGATGCCATCCGCCCTTCCGGAAAGGGCAAGTTCCCCCAAAGGGCGAGAGATCGTCCCGGAAAGAGGATATTCGCTCAAATAGGAATTCCCCTGCTTCTCTTGTTGGACACCATGGAGCTTCGTGCCCATCTGCATGGTCTCTTGGTTGTAGATACGGTCATCGATATCGCCCCTCCGCAGCAAAAAATCGACGAGCTGATGAACGCTTAAAGACAAGAAGGGCTTAGCCACGTTACTCCAGCACCTTCCCTAGCAAGCCATTCGCCCCGTTAGCGAAGCTTTTGCCGTCCATTCTTCTCTTGCCCTCTAGCTGCACCTCGTCCAAGGAGAGGATGCCCCCTTTTCCCTGGACGAAGACCCCTTTGCTGCATTTGACGATCTCGCCGAGCTTGCCGCTTAAAGGCAGGGGGGAAAGAGAGGCTCTGTAGACTTTGAGCTTCTTGCCTTCAAGAAGGAAATAGCCGCCTGGGGTCTCGGACAAGCCCCGTATATAAGAAAGTAATGAAGTGACTTCTAAAGAAAGAGGCAATCGCTCATCTTCAGGCAATATTTTCTTCGCGTAAGTCACTTGGCTCTCCTTTTGCGGAACGCCGAGGAGCTCTCCGTTAGCGTAAGCCAAAAGGTCTTTGACGATGAGGGAAGAGGCGCATTCGGAGATTTTAGAAGCTAGGCTCGTGTAATTGTCCTCGTCTTCGATTGTAACCTCGAGCCTGTCATACATCTCCCCGGCGTCCATCGCCTCCACCATCTCCATGAGGGTTACCCCCGTCACCTTATCCCCGTTCATGATGGCCCGCTGGATCGGCGCCGCCCCGCGCAAAGCGGGCAAAAGAGATCCATGGAGATTGATGGCGCCAACTCTAGGGGCGCCAAGCACTTCCTTTGGGACGATTTGCCCGTAAGCCATCGTCACCAGTACGTCGAATTCTAGACCGTCTAAAAAGAAATGGTCCAGACGGATTCTGTGGGGCTGAAAGACAGGAATCCCCGCTTCCAGAGCGACTTTCTTCACGGGAGTGGGCTCCAATTCGCGCTTTCTTCCGACGGCTTTGTCCTCGTTGCTAATGACCGCGACGACGTCAAAGCCCGCCTCGATGATCGAGGAAAGGACCCTCGCGCTGATCTCCGGCGTCCCCATATAGACGACCTTGACTTCTTTGTTGCTTCCGAATTTCATGCCCAGCCTCCGACTTGCCAAGATTTTACACCTTAATCCCTCTCCCCGTAGGGGGGAAGGAAGCGCGAGAGGTGCAAAAAGCGATGAATTGAAGTAAAATCTTGCCCATGAGCAAAGACAAATACTCTTCGGTCAAAGCCTTCATCGAGCAGACGAGAGCCCTGGAAAGCACGACGATGACGATGCAGGACATCTACGAGATGACCATGAACAGGCACGCCAAAAAGACGGCCTATATCTATTTCGACGAGGTCGGAAAGCCCAAGAAGAGCACCTACGACGATTTCCGAAACCGCGTCTTCAAGACCGCCTCGAAGCTCTCGAAGGTCCTTTCGAACATCCCTCATGGCGCCGTCATCGCCTTAAAGCTAAAAAATTCCCGTTCCTGGGGCGTTTTCTTCTGGGCTATTTTGATGACGGGGCATCAGCCGCTTCTGCTTGACGCGCGCCTAGCCAAGCAAAACACCGACAACCTTCTGACCCAAGCCAAGGCCGCGGCCATCATCACCAACGTGGAAGACGAATACGTCGTCCCCCATTACCGCTCCAATGAGATTTTCAATCTCCCTAGCGACTACTCTTTCTCCCCGGATTGGGCAAACCACGTGATCTTCTGCTCTTCCGGCACGACCGGGGAAGCGAAGATGATGGTTTATTCCGGCAAGAACCTCTGCGCGCAGGTGCTCTCCTCGCTTTCGATCCCCGAGAACACCTTGGACCTCATGTATCCAGGGGAGATCCGGATCCTCGCCATGCTTCCCTTCCACCACATCTTCGGGTTCGTCGCCGTGTTCCTTTGGTTCAGCTTCTACGGCAAGACCATCGTCTATCCTTCCTCCAACTCCACCGCCGACTTGCTTTACGCTGCCAAGAAAGGCAAGGTCACGCATCTTTTCAGCGTGCCTCTTTTCTGGGATGGGGTCGCCCAAAGCGTCACCCGCAAAGCCATCATGCAAGGGGGGCAGAAAGAGGATCTCTTCTCGCGCCTCATCGCCTATAACGACAACAAAATCTCGAAAAAAGAGGCAGGATTGGCCTCAAGGAAATTCGTTTTGCGCGCCTTCCAAAAGAAGGTGCTTGGAACTCGCATCCGCTTCGCGATTTCCGGAGGAGGTTTTCTCTCCCCCAAGACAAGTGCCGTCATCAATGGCTTAGGCTACCCTCTATACGATGGCTTCGGGATGACCGAGGTAGGCGTCACTTCCGTCGAGATGTCCCCTCGCGTCGAGCAAAGGATGAAATCCTCCATCGGGAAGCCCTTCTACGGCGTCGAATACAAAATCGGCGAGGAAGGGAGAAGCGTGGACGCCAACGGCATGGTCTCCGGCCAGCTCTACGTCAAATCCCCCATCACCCACGTCAAGGAGATCATTGGGGGCGAGGTAAAGGCGACGGAGACCAAGGACGGTTTCTTCCCCACTGGGGACATCGCCTGCGTCGATGGCGCCGGCAATTACTTCCTCAAAGGCCGCATCAAAGACACCATCATCCTCGCAAACGGCGAGAACGTCTTCCCCGATGAAATCGAATACTACTTCAAGGACGTGAAGCATCTCACGAACGCGGTTTGCCTTGGGGCGAAAGCTCCGGGCGAGGGCGAGGAAAAAATCTTCTTGGTCTGCGAGATCGAGAACACGATCGACCAAGAGGGGATCGACAAGATCTACAGCGACATCAAATCCATCAATGCCGCCCTCCCAAGCGAGAAGAAGGTCCAAAAGATCCTGATCGACAAGCGGCCTCTCCCGCTTTCAGGCTCAATGAAGGTCAAACGCTTCGAGCTGAAGAAAGCGATTGAGGAAGGATCTGACGATTTCCTAGACAACGAAGAGAGTAAGAAAATCGTCGTCAGCTTCGAAGGCTACGAGGACTCCGACGTTCAAATCGTCCTCGCACGCGTCATCAAGGTCTTCGCCTCCGTCTTGTTGCTCCCCGAAATCAAAATCGGCGCGGGCAGCATCTGGACGAGCGACCTCGGCGGCGATTCGATGAGCTACATCGACATGGTGGGCAAATTGAACCAGGAATTCAAAGTCGAGATCCCTCAGGAACTCTATGGGGTCATCGGCACCCCGAACGCCTTCGCCAAGGAAATTCTGGACTTGCTCTCCCAAAACGGCCGGCTGGACGAGCTTGGCCTAGGCAAAAACGGCAAAAAAGGGAGGAAACGCCCCTCGAAGCAAGGAAAAACAAAGGAAAAATAGTTGTTTTGTGTTAGCCTTAAGGCTAAGATAGAACCCGCTAAAACAAAGGAAGAAACTAACAATGCCAAACATTAAATCCCAAATCAAGCGCGACGAGACCAACAAAGCCGCCAACCTCGCGAACAATTCCGCGAAGTCCGAATGCAAGACCGCCATCAAAAAGGTCGAGACCCTTGCTGCGGAAGGCAAGAAAGAAGAGGCCATCGCCGCGCTTTCCCATGCGGTTTCCTTGATCGACAAGCTCGCCCACAAGGGCATCATCGCCGTCAACACCGCTTCCCACAAGAAAGCGCATCTCGAAAAGGTCGTCGCCGCCATCAAATAAGCGACTCTTTCAACTAAAAGCAAGCCCCACACGGGGCTTTTTCTTATATCGAGTAGTTCGCGAGGAATCTTTCAAACGCGAATTGGCTCTCCTCTTTGCCGCTAAGAATCGCGTAAGAGGCATCGTAGATCTGCTCCAGCACCAAAGCCAGTTTGCTTTCATCAACATTGCAGAGGTTTCTCAAAGTGAGGCTCACCCGGTAGGGATTGGCTTTGAGCCGGCCCGCGATCCCCGCGCTAGAGAGCCCGCGGCTAGAAAGATAAGAGACTTCTTCCATGAATTGAAAGGACTTCGCAAGCATCGAAAGGAGCATCACCTCCTCGGTCTTGACGATTTTAAGGTCATGGTAAATGGAGAAGGAGGAGGCCACATCGCCCTTTAAGAGGGCGTTTGACATGGCGAAGGCGTCGTCTTCGAGCTTGGGGGACACCAAGGCCTTCACATCCTCTTTGGAGACATCTCCCCCGTTGGCGTAAATGAGGATCTTCTCGAACTCGTTGCAATAACGCGCATAGTCCCCGCCGATTCGCCTGACGAGCTCCTCTGCGGCGAGGGGGAGGAAATTCCCTCCCGCTTTGGCAAGGCGCTGCTTCGCGTTGAGGATGAGCTCTTCGTCGCTGGGATCTTTTATTTCCTTTACTTCCCCCTGCTCCTTGATGGCTTTCACAAGCTCGCTTTTTTGTTCCAGCTCGCCATAAACGAGCAAAATGAGGTCGACGTTCGGATTCGGGTTTTTGAGGTAACGGAGCAAGGGATCCAAAGAATCTTCGGCCAGGAGCTTGTATTTCCCTTTCCCGAGGAAGAAGCAGTCCGAAGCGAGGATTGCCTTTCTTTCCACGAACAAAGAGAGGGATTCGCATTCCTCGGCGAGCTCCCGGACCGGGGTGACCGCCATATTGAAGGAAGCGAAATTCGTCTCGTTCCTCTCCGGATAGTTCTTGCTAAGAAAACGCTTCGCCATATCGAGGGCAAGACGGGCTTGGCTGGAGAGGTAGAGCTTGATCACCGTTCAATTATACCCACGGCAAGGCGAATTTAGCATAGCGAATCGTCCCTTCGAGATCGGTTCTGCGCGCGGCGATGCCTCGCTCCTCCAAACGGCTCAGCACGTCCTCATGCGGATGGCCGTATTTGTTTTTGGCCCCGCAGCTGATGATGGCTTCGCTTGGGCGCAAGGCATCGAGCCAGGCTTCGCTAGTCGAGGTGTTTGACCCATGATGGCCGACTTTGAGGATATCGCAAGTTAAATCGGGGTTGTCCTTTAAGATCCTCGCCTCGGTGGCCTCGCTCGCGTCCCCCGCGAAGATCCAAGTTTTCCCCATGAATTCCAAACTCAAAACCAAAGAGCCGTCGTTTTCCTCGTCCCATGAGTAGATATTGAGATTAACAAAGGTCAAATTCCCGACCTTCAAAGGAAAGGAATCGCCTCCTTCGACGAAATCCAGCACTTTGTAATTCGAAATCAACGCATCCTTCGCCCCGATGTGATCGAAGTCGCCATGGCTCGCAATTAAGCAATCCACCTTATAGATTCTCTCTTTCCGAAGGAAGGGGATCAAAACCTCCTCTGCCATGTCAAAGGAAGAGACTCCTCCGGTATCGAGCATCACCGCGGTCAAGCCGTCCCGAATGAGGATGCAGTCCCCTTGCCCCACGTTCACGAAATAGACCTCCTGAGTGAAGAGGTTCCTGCCTGGAAGATAAGAAAGAGCGATCCCGCCGAAAAGAGCGACGCTTATGAGCTTTGTCTTGGCTCTCTCCCCCATCTCCAAAAAGAACAAAGCCACGAAGAAGGCCCCGTAATAAAGAAAGGGGAACCAATTCGGAAGCTTCGCCAAAGGAAGGACGAGATCAAGCTTCGACAAGGCCCCAAGTAAGGAGCCCAAAAGCCTCGTGACGGGAGAGGCGACGCCTTGGAGAGGGATGCAAAGAAGGGCAAGAAAGCCAATCGCGTCATAGAACAAAGCAAAGGGGAGCAGCAGATAAGAGAAGGGCGCGGAGAGAAAGTGAAAGCCCCCGCTCCCCTCCGCCTCAACGGGGAACAGGAACAAATGGAACAAGACGAAGCGAGGTAAGAAACGGTATTTGATGTTCACCCACTCGATGATCTTCTGCGAGAAATAGGACAAGAAGCTCGCCCCGAAGCCCAAAGCAAACCCGCTTTGGTAAGCGAGGTGGTGATTGCAAAGCAAAAAAGCAATCCCGAGGATTGAGGTGCGGACATAAGGCTTTATCTTCCACTTGCGTTTGGTATTTAACAAAGTAAATAGCCTTGAGAAAAAGATGCGGTATAAGCCGTTTTTTAAGGCGATAGCAGTAATAGAAGCAATGATAGAGACAAGACAGCCCATCTAGCCGCCTCTTCCTTAATCTTCCAGGAAAGCACCTTCTCAAGATTTCTCAAGATGATTGCGGCGACTAGACCTGAAGAGGAGAGAAGATAGACGAGATTCAAGGAAGTCGCCTGGCTTAGAAGTCCGTTTGAATAGTCCTTGCGGTTGAAAAGGCAGGCGAGGATGAGCGCCTTGCTGTCTTCGTCGTAATTCCTCAAGCACCAATCCGAGTATGCTCGTATCCTCAAAGGGGAGCGAAACGCATAGCTAACGGAGGATTTTTTCAAGGAGAACTCGTTATAGACCCCCCAGGAATTGAGATAACGCCCGAAATCGAATCTCGATTCATAGCTCGTTAGCCTCAGTTCCTTCACGCTGCCGCTTGCCCTAAGGATGTCCCCGGCTTCGTAAGGATGGTTCGAGTAAGAGACGTAATAACGATGGAAGAGGTCCCGGGCCAAGAAATAATTGTCCCCCGTGCGGAAGACAAGCAAAGTCTTCTCGCCGGAAAATTCTGAGGATGCCTCGGGGATCAAGGAGATAACGATGCCGGCTGCAAGGCAAGGCAAGAAGAACCTCCACCTCTTCTTCAGGAGAGAGAGCAAGAAGACCCCAAGGGTGAGCAGAAGAAGAAACGTATAGAAGAGGAGACTGTCCCCAAACCCGTACCAGAGTCCTAGAAATAGGCCGAGGAAAGCATAAAGAAGGCTCATCAGGAGGCGTCGCGGAGAGTGATGCGGTCTCTGACCGCGCGGAAGGTCGCATCGCCTATTCCGGAGACGTCCTTGATTTCCTCGATCGCCTGGAAAGTGTGGCTGGCGCGGTAACTCACGATGTTCGCGGCGGCGGATTTCCCGAAGCCTCCGATGTCGATGAGGTCTTGCTCGACGCCGGTATTGATACTGACTTTGGTGATCGGGGTGGTCGCGCAGGTGTTGGAGTTGTCGTAAAGCGGGGCGATGTAATAGCTTCCTTTGTTCTTCAAGGTGTAGTCGACGTTGTAGGCAAGCGCATCGGCGTTGCTTGTGGCCCCGTCCGCGGCCCCGATAAGATCCTGCAGCACGGCGCCAGAATTCAAAACAAACGTCCCGGGGCGAGTGACCGCGCCAGAGATCGTCACGGTGATGGTGTTCCCGCTTGAGACGCTTGAGGTCGTCGTTGTCGTGGCGTTGGTGATGAAGCTTCCCGCCAAGGAGAAGGCGACGATCCCGACGATCGTCAAGGCGATGATGATGGCTATTGTTTTCATAAAAGCACCTCCACCCTATTAATTAAGGGGAATTTGGCGTTTCTACGAAAAAAGCCCCGCATTTTTTGCGAGGCGATGAATATTGGGGCGTCCCTCAGGCTTTCTCGATGATCTTCTCGATGATGCGGATGGAGTAAGGCTCCTCCACTTCAACGCGGACTTCGTCGCCGGCCACTTTGCCAAGCATCGCTTTCGCGAGCGGGGATTCGTTCGAGATGGTCGGGATTTTCGCCATCGGGTCTGCGCCGGTGGAGCCAGCGATCTTGACGCTCATCACCGCGCCGTCTGGAAGGATAGAGAACTTCACGATGTTGCCGATGCTTATGGATCCGTTCGCGTTCTTGTCCTTCTTGACGATCTCGTGGTTGTTAAAGATGGCCTCGAGCTCGAGGACGCGGCTAGCGAGCTGGGACTGATGGTCCCTGGCGGCGCTGTAGTCGGCGTTTTCGGAAAGGTCGCCTTGGGAGCGGGCAAGCTCAAGGTCTGCGGTGACTTTGGGCTGCTCGACGTCGATGATGTGGCGATATTCTTTCTGAAGTTTATCGTATTCCTCTTGGGTAAGGACCTGTTTTTTGGTTGCCATGGTATTCTCCTTTGCAATGCGGGTTAAATTGTACCCTTCTCTTTTTCTAGGGGCAAGGAATCACTTCCTCGCCTCGGCGATTTTGGGATCTTCTTGATAGGCCTCGAAGACTTGCTCGGCCTCATCGAATTCCTCGTCGTCGACCTCGTCTAGGCTATTGCCGTCGGCGCTCGACATCACGATGACCTCCTCGGGGTTTAACTCCTTATAAAGGAAATAGTAATCCTTCCCCCTTTGGTCGTTATGGAAATAGAAGAGGATCTTCGCGACTTCCTCGCTCCCATCGTCTTTCGTCAATAGGATCTCATCGTCTTTGATTTCGATCATGTCGTTCTCCTTTTTCATAGTTTGCTCTTTAGAAGGGCGGCGGCCTCTTCGAATCTAGAGAGGTCTTTGGCGGAGCCGCTGGCCATTTCGGGCTTCCCTCCCCCGTTGCCGTTAAGAAGCGGGGATACGAGCTTCATTCCCACGCCGGCGCCGAGCTTTTTCGCCCCTTCTCCACCTGCCATGATGACAAGCGAGACGCCTTTCTCCCCTTTCGCGGCGAGGAAGAGATAATAGTCTTTCTTGCCGGATTTCAGATTGTCTGCAAGAGTGAGGAGATCCCCTCTTTCGCCCTTGTCGAGGCGCTTGGCGAGGAAAGCGACCCCATCGACCTCCTCTAAGCCGGAGGAGAGGCTCTTCGCCGAATCGCTCGCCATTTTCGCTTTGAGGGAAGCGACTTCCTTGCAACTAGCCGCCAAGCCATCCTGAAGCGAGCTGATTTTGCCAAGGACTTCGCTGTCTTGGCAAGAGAATCTGCGGCTTACTTCGTTGAGGATGGCTCTTTTCTTCGAAAAGTATTCGTACGCCCCGAAGGAGGTGCGGGCTTGGATGCGGCGGGTGCCGCTAGAGACCGCGCTTTCGCTCTCTAAGACAAAAAGGCCGATCTCCGAGCTGTTCTTCACGTGGGTGCCCGCGCAGAACTCCCTCGAGTAATCGCCGAATTCCACGACGCGGACGGTCTCGCCGTATTTCTCGGCGAATTCCATCTCAGCGCCCCTGTTTTTCGCTTCCTCGATGGGCAGGATTTCGGTGACTTCGTCGATGCTTTCAAGAATCTTCTCGTTTACTTCGCTCTCGATGGCTTGAAGCTGCTCCTCGCTTAGCTTCTCCAAACTGGAGAAATCGAAGCGGAGGTAATTCTCGTCGACGTAGCTGCCCTTTTGATCGACGTGGGTGCCAAGAACATGGGAAAGCGCGCTATGAAGAAGGTGGGTCGCGCTATGGTTTCTAGCGGTGAGCTCACGCTTTTTCTTGTCGATCTTCAAACTCAGCACATCGCCTTCTTTGATGGTGCCGAACTCGATTTCGATATGGTGGAGATGCTGGGAACAAGGGGCTTTGCTGACGCTAGTCACGCTCGCGGAGAAATCCTTCCCCTCGATTTTGCCTTTGTCGCCAACCTGACCGCCGCATTCGGCGTAGAAGACGGTCCTGTCGAAGGCGACTTCGCCTTCTTCGTCGAGCGAATCGACTTTCACCCCGTCTTTGAAAAGGCCAGTGACCTTGCCCATGGTTTCATATCCTTCGTAAAGGAATTCAGACGGGGTCTTGAAGGAAAGGAGATCTTTGCTCTGCTTATGGAAGGATTCGATCTCCCCACGGGCTTTCCTAGCCCTCTCCTTCTGCTCCTCCATACACTTGTTGAAGCCTTCCACGTCCACCTTCACCCCGTTTTCCCCGGCGATTTCCATCGTGAGGTCGAGCGGGAAGCCATAGGTGTCGAAGAGTTTGAAGGAATCCTCTCCCGAGAGCTCTTTCTTGCCCTCGATCATGGACTTCAGCTTCTCTTCGCCCGAAGAGAGGGTCTTGAGGAACTTCTCCTCCTCAGATTTGATCATCTTGGAGACGAATTCGCCCTTGGCGAGGAGCTCAGGGTAGAAGTCCCCGTAATTCTCGTCCACGGTCGCGACGAGCTTATAAAGGAAAGGCTCGTTGATGCCAAGCTTTTGGCCGTATCTCATCGCGCGGCGCACGAGTCTTCTCAAAACGTATCCTCGCCCTTCGTTGGAGAAGCTCGCCCCATCGCTTAAAGCGAAGGTCAAGGAGCGGGCGTGGTCGACGATCACGCGGTAAGGCAATAGGCTCTCCCCCGCATATTCCTTGTGGCAGATCGATTTGACCGCATCGATGAGCGGGGTGAAAAGATCGGTTTCGAAATTGGTCTCGCAGTCCTGGAGGATGCAGGCGAATCTCTCTAGTCCCGCGCCGGTATCGATGTTTTTGGACGGAAGCTCTTTGTATTGGGAACGGGGCAAGAGGCCAGGCTCGCAGTTATACTGGCTGAAGACGATGTTCCAGATCTCGATGTAGCGGTCGTTGTCCATGTCTTCCTGGAGCATCTTGACACCCAGATGCTCGGGGTCGTATTTTTCTCCCCTATCGAAGAACATCTCCGTGTCTGGCCCACCGGGGCCCTTGCCGATTTCCCAGAAGTTACCCTCCAAAGGGATGAGGTGATCCGCGGGTACGCCGCATTTGATCCAAAGCTCTTTGGTGGCCTGGTCCAGGGGCGAATAGGTCATGTAAAGCCTCGAGACGGGGATGCCAAAGCCGTTCTTCTCGCTGGTGAGCAGCTCAAACGCCCAAGGGATGACCTCGGCGCGGAAATAATCGCCGATCGAGAAATTGCCAAGCATCTCGAAGAAGGTGTGATGGCGAGCCGTGTGGCCGACGTTCTCGATGTCGTTGGTGCGGATCGACTTCTGGACGTTCACGATTCTCCGGCAAGGAGGAACCTCGGAACCATCGAAATATTTCTTTAGCCCGGTGACTCCCGCGTTCACCCAAAGAAGGGATTTGTCTCCTTGGGGGATGAGATTCACCCCGGGGACGAATTGGTGGCCTTTGCTTTTGAAGAAATCAATCCACCTTTGTCTGATTTCCCTTCCGCTCAAATACTTCATTTGCTTTTACCTCCCGGGGAAAATAAAACACCCCGCTTGACGAAGGAACGCTCGCGCGCGGTACCATCCTTCTTCACCACAAGGTGCACTCATTTCTGCTTCTTAGCGCGAAGCCACGGCGGCATTGCCCGCATAAGGGGGAATGGCAAGTTCCCGATACGTGAGAAATATACTCCTCTTCCTACGGAAGGGGTAGGAGATAATTGGGGAAAGCGTCAAGATGCCCATTCGCTCGGACAGGTCCGGTTTGCTTTGAACCATTCGCTGTCTTTTAGCTTCGCCGAATTGTTCGAGCAAGCAAGGGTTTGGTTGCAAGAAGGGTCATAACTCACCACCACATTCCCGTTGAAGGGCTCGTGATGGTTCAGGTCTTCGATAGAGCCAAGGGTCGTCACGTAGACCTCATCGGTGTGCTTAGCGATGCGATTGATGAATTCTTGGGCGGGGAAGGTGTGATTTGGATCTTTTGCGTATTCTTTGTTGCCCGCGCAGCATGTGACGACGCATAAAGAGGGGTCCACCTTATCGAGAAGCTCGTCGCTAGAGGCGGTATAGGAGCCATGATGTCCCGCCTTGAAAAGATCGACGTTAGGAAGGTCGTTGTATTTCACAAGGCTATGCTCGGCATAGGCTTCCGCGTCCCCGGTGAAAAGGAAATGCCGGCTCCCCTGGGTGAAAAGGAGGCAGACGGAATAATCGTTCTGATCGGAGAAATTCGAACGGGTATAGCCGCTTTCTAAGGAGGTCACTTCTGCAGAGGTGTGGTCATAGAAGAAAGAGTAAAGAAGGGTCATGGTCACCCCTTTGCCGAGGCTTACCGTATAGGAATAATCCGTGGAAGAATTGCAAAGCTCTCCTGCGGTATGCCAAATGGTCCCCTTGCTAATCGCGTAATCCCTCGCGTCGACGTATTCTTTGTAGAGCTTCGTGGAATTGTTCTCCGTGCTCGAGCCCGAGACATAGGTGTCTTTATAGGAGACGAAGCGCGAATCGCCTTTGGAATTGGTTGGGTCGGCGTTGTTGATGACTTTTTTGCCATCCTGGGCGTCCACGTAGGAGAAATCGATGAGGTTTTCCACCTGGTAGCGATAGAGAATCCCTGCTTTCGAGGTTCCCATCATGCCGGCGATATGATCCTGATGGGCGTGCGTGGTAATCACGTATTCAAGCTTATTATCGGAGACGTAATCGCTTCTAGAGGAATCCTCCAGATAGTCTTCAATTGCTTTCGCGCTTCCTTTTCTCGCGCCAGCGTCGATTAGAATATCGTTGTCCCCTACTTTGATGTATACCGAGTCACCGGAGTATTGCTCCTGCCTGTCGATAAAATGGATGGAGATGGGGTCGCAGTCGTCTTCGTTGTAAGAAAGGCTTTCTTGAGACCGAGAGGATCCATCGCTAGTGAGGGTAGAGCTTGTTTGGGAATCGCTGCTTGAGCCTCCGCCCTCCCAAGGTTTGTTTTTGAGGAGGAAGAAAGCGGCTACGCCGAGTATCGCCACCACCGCAATCACGAGGATAATCGCAGCGGCGGGATTCTTCTTAGCCGCTTTCGCGATTTGTTTTTTCTGCTTTTTGGTCAAGCCGCTTTTGCTTGAAGAACTCTTCTTTTTCGCCATGGGAAAATAGTAAAACAAGTGGCTTTTTCAAGAAAGAAGGAGTCACAGGAAAACGCTTAAAAAAAGAAAGAGCGAGCCCGCTTTCGAATGCAGAACAATCTCTTCGCTGATATATTTTCCACCTCATTAGCGAAAAATCACCAGAAAGATGACTTTGGTTTGACACTTGAAGTTATTTTTGTGCAGACGCACTTCAATGGCCAAATAAGAATTTCGTTCTTCGGATGAATTCTTCGATGAGCGCTTTTTCACTAATTGCTTAATGCTTAGCCTTTCAGCGAAGTTTTAATCATCGGAATTGAACGCAAACAATGAAATCAGGCTCGATATTCTCGTGGCTGCATCAAGCTTTTTTCCTTTTTATCCTTTACCTAGCAGCCATATTGGGCAATGCGATGGAGGTAACTTTAATGAATAGAAACTACAAAAAAGGCGCTGGAGGCAAGTTACAGCCCTACATCTCTAAAGGAAACGGCGAAAAGAGTGGGCAATACACTAAGAACGATTCAAGCGGCGGTTATCTAGCTGCGGAATCATGCACAGAAATCGATCTCGAAAAAATACTTTCCAAAAAGGAGTTATTCTCCGTGAAGTCCTACACCAATTATAAAATCGGTACGGCGCTCAACGCAGCCATAAGAGAAGGAAGGATGACCGAAGCAGACAAAGAATTAAAAGACCAAATCTTGTCGGCAATTGCAAAGCATAAGTTAAAGCAGCCCATAGCCGTGTTTCGGGGCATCGTCGTTTCGCGCGAAGTCTTCGAAAGAAATTTTCTAGTACCATATCTGCTAGATATCCCTATCGACGGCTCTTTGATATGCTCAACGACTCGCAGGCTAGAAAGGGCCGCCATCGGTGCAAAAGCCAAAAAGCAGGGAGACATTGGAATCATCTTTTATGGAGTCCTGCCAGCGAATTGTCCAGCATTACCACTTGAAGGGATTTCGGAAAATCCGGAGGAAAAAGAAATTCTAGTCACCGCACCAAAATATCAAATTGAAGAAATAACAAACTGCTCGTGCAAAGGATTCAAATTCAAACGAATCAAAATTAAAATCATTTGAGGAGAAAACGATGAAAATCAATCTAGAAGAAAAATACGAGAACAACATCACTAAGAAATACGGCCACGAAAGTTTTGAAAAAGATGGATCCCTCTCCAGAAAAGAGAAAGCTATGTGGACGATCGTCTTTTGGATATTAAAAGACAATTACCCGAATGCTGTTTTCGATACTGAGCAAGACCGCGAATATCTGGAAGGGTGCTTAAAAATTTTTCTCCGCGGAGAAGAAGGTGTGGACTTTAGTTATGAAGATTGGATGAATTATCTCCTTTCGCGGTAAAACAATTGCCATTTTGCCGCTTCCCATCCCTCTTCAATGGTTTAGTCCTTATTGAATTCTAACGAATTTATTTCGTCGACATCGGACGTTCAAAAGATTTTCGCGAGGATTCCTAGGAATTGGGGGGTTCTGCGTGGATAATCTTAAAGTAATATGGAGGTTAGCCATGAACGAAGAGAGCATTTCAAGCAGAATAGGGCGCAATATAAAGGAGTGGGAAAAGAAAAAAGGGAAGTCTCAATCTAAATTAAGCCTAAACTTTTCATAAAACGTACTATCAGACGATTCTGAGCGCCCCGATTTTCGA
>CAVKPZ010000030.1:0-21001 GCA_963658395.1 Lachnospiraceae bacterium
CTTAATCACTTGCCTCTCACTTCCAAAAGAGTGGGCCTCCACCTTCTTCTCGCCGCAAGCGCATTCGCGCCAATGGTTCGTTTCGTCGCTTTGATAGGTCGTGCCGAAAGAATGGGTATGGACGCTAGAGGGGGTCTCCTTCTCAGATGAGGTGGCTGTTTGGCTGTTGCAAGAGGCTAACGTCATTGCCAAAAGCGTGGAAACGCCAAGGCCAAACAAGATGTTGTGTTTTGCTTTCATGTTTTCTTGTTCCCTACTCCTTATTTATGTGGAACCAGAAAAGGCTAAAACACGATGCGCTAAAAAAGAGCCAAAACGCAGGGAGGCTTTCACCATATTGCCGAAGGAATTCAAAGAACTTCCCAAGAATCAGTCATTCTAGATCCAGCTCGAGAGATTTTCTTTTCCTCGGCCAGCTATTTGACATTTCATTTCTAAGGGAAGGGGAGGAGTAAAGGATTTTGCCGATTAGCGGGGCCCGCCCTTCCTCTCGGCGATGAGATCGAGTTCCATCTGATAATCGAAAGCCCAGTCATAGCTTTTGCAGAAGACCCCGTTGTAATTCCCTTCCCCCGTCTTAAGGAAATCCCAGTAATCGCAATGGATGCGGTTCTTGAGGATGGTGAGTTGGGCCCTGGAGAAACCGACGCAGCTGAAGTTATATTCGTTTAAGGTCTTCCTTAATCTCCATACCGCATCACGATAAAGCCGCTTCGCGTTATCCAAAGGGACGTCGGGCCAAAGCTGGGAAATCGCGTCGTTCATCTCGAGGGTCTTGCCGTTATAGGCGATAAGCAAAGCGAAGAGCTCCTTGGATTTCGCGCTGGAGAAGCGGATGGCCTTCCCCTCGATGAAGCAGTCAAAGCTATTGAACATCTTCACTTCCATATAGGAATAGCTGTCGCTGATCAGATCGACGTAGCGCTTCACGTCCAAAAAGGAATAGGGCTTGTAGATGAAGCCGAGGACGCTTGGCTTCATCTCCGAAGGCAAATCCTTCTCCGCGAGGTTGATTCCGGTCACGAAAACGACCTTCATGCCCTTGTGGATATCGATCAGTTTCTTCGCGAGGTCAATCCCGTTGATCCCAGGCATGTTGATATCGATGAAAGAGGCGGTCACCTCGTTATGCTTCACATAATCAAGGATCTGCTTCTCATCGTCTTTGAAGAACTTGCAATCCAGATTGTCCAAGGAGACGATCTCCTTTAGGAATATCTGCAACGAGGAAATCTCATCGTCCACCGCAATCACTTTCATATTAGTCCTCTCTTTCCTTGGGAATCACTATCTTTACTTTCGTCCCCACGTTTAGCTCACTGCTCACTTCTAGCTTGGCGTTGAGTAATAAAGCGTACCTCTCCCTCGCGTTTTTGATGCCGGAGGAATTCTCTTTGACTTCTTTTGGATCGAAGCCGACCCCGTTGTCGCTGATCTCCACATAGATATAGTCATCATCCTGGTAGGTCGATATCTCGATGCGCCCATCCTCTTTCTCGTTGACCTTGCTGTATTTGATCGCATTCTCGACGAAGGGCTCGATGGAGAGAACGGGCACCTCGAAGTCCTGGACGTCGATGTCGTAGAGGACTTCGAATTTCCTCTCCGCCCTTAAGTTCTTAAGCTCCACGAAGTTGTAGACGTTATCGAGCTCCTTCTCGAAGGATATGAGATTCGCATTGGAGGCATCGACGGTGTAGCGGAGATGGTCCGCGAGCAAAGACACCGCCCTGTCCCCCGTCATTTCGTCTTGGTGGTACAAAGCCTTGATCGTCCCAAGGCAATTGAAAACGAAATGGGGTTTGATTTGGTCGCGCAGGACGAGGAGCTTCAGATCCTTATTCTGCAGCTCTGACCGGAGCTCATTCATCGCGTGGCGGTAGGTCCTCACGATGAAGGCGACGTAGATCGCGAGGAACAGGGTGATGACGAGGAAAAGATAGGCAAGCGAGGCCCGGGACGGGGAAGAAGGGAGGCCATTCGCGTAAGAAGAGACGATGCATAGCTCCATCCCCATGATGGAATAGAAAACGCATTTGGTGAAGACGCCCGTGATGTCGAGTGGTTTCTTAAGACGAGAGAAGTAACTCGCTTTGATCATCAGGAGGATATAGGCAAGGGCGTATGCCCCATAGGCGAGCACCTGCAGCCTCAAGGGTATCAAGAAGGCGTATAGGATGGTGGCAAGTCCAGCGAAAGCCATCAGGAAGGCGACCCCCTTGGCTTTGAGCCTTGATAGATAGGTGTATTTGTAAAACTGGAAGACGGAGAGAAGGAAGAGGCAGAAGAAAAGGAACCCGAGGATTCCGAAGATAAAGGGAGGCAAGAAGCAGCCAAAGCTCATGAGGATGGAATTCATCAAAGGCGAGAAGGCCGCCATGAAAAAGATGGAGCCCGCCATATTCGCCGTGTAAATCGTGGAATCGTAGATTCTGAAATAAGAGACGAGCTCCACCACGAACAAGGCCAAGTAGCAGACAAGGACGATATAAGAGAGCGAGACGACCACGTTTTGCTCCGCGTCGTGGTAAGAGATGTTATAGAACTTCGGCGCGAAGGATAGCCCTCCCACGAAGTTGTACCCGACTTCGATGATCACATCCACCTCCCCGCTCTTTTTCGCTTTGTAGACCTCATCGGTCTCATAGGAAAAACCCAAAGAGCTTTCAAAGATGCTCTTCCCCGCCTTGCCCGTGCTAGCGATCTTCTCTCCTTCAATATAAACGGCAAAGCTGACGTTTGAAGGCTCTTTCCTGAAAGTGATCTTGGTATCTTCGGAAAGTTCGATCTTCGTGCGGTAAGAGGCGTATCCATGCAAAGGGAGGACATCCCCATTTTTGTCTTTTACCCCGAGCCAGGATTGTGGCAAGGAGATTTCAGCATCGGGTTCTCTCGTAGAAAGATCAACCCCGTCGCTTATAAGAAGCGTGTTGTAATAAAGTTCGTAAACGCCCGTCGAACTCTTTAGGACGGTCTCTTCGTCGCTAGGATGATTCTTGTCCGCGAAGGAGCCAATCAAAGCCGACAAAACCCCGCCTGCGAAAAGCAGGACGTAAAGAGCAATATGCAGGGTTGCAAGCAAATGTTTTTTCATTTTGGGCAGGCGGTTTTCTTGAAGGCATTATACGCGTCTTCAAAAGCCATTTTAGGTTTCTTCCCATTTCTTAAGAGAAGGGTTTTGGCCCCTCTTCTAAAGCTCAACGGAAGGAGCCAAATGACAACAAATGACAAAAGAAAACTAAAATGACAACAAATGACAAAATGTTTTCAAAATGACAAAAAGGCGTTTACAATGAACCTGGAAAGGAGAGGTCATGAGTCAAAACCCATTCAGCACAACGTTCGGAATCGCCCCAGAAAGCGCCATCGATAGGCCAAAGGAGGCAAAGACCTTGAAAGAGGTTTTCCCCTCCAAGGAAAAAGCCTACATCATCACTGGCCCCCGTGGGGCGGGGAAAACCGCTTTCCTCACAAAGTTGTCCAAAGAATTCAAGGAAGAGGGATACCTTATCGCCGATCTCAACCCTTTTAGCCCCATGGAAGAGCAACTTGCCGCTAGGCTTTATAATGAAGGCAGAGTCAAAAAGCTTTTCCTTCAAGGGGAGTTCTCCGTGTCTTTCCACGGCTTTTCCTTTTCTTTAAAAGGCAAAGAGGATATCTCTGACGTTTCCGCTTTGCTCTCTAAAATGTTCCGTTATCTCGAGAAGAAAAATCAATTCGTCATCGTCACCATAGATGACGTTTCACCCACTCAAAGCCTCAAGAATTTCATCTTTTCCTTCCAGCAGTTCGTCCGCGAAGATTACCCCGTGGGCCTATTGATGACAGGGCTATACGAAAACGTATCCGAGCTCGCGCACGATAAAGGGCTGACGTTTCTGCTAAGGACCGAGAAACTGTTTCTTTCTCCCCTTAGTCTTCCTTCCGTGGCCCTCTCTTATAAGAAATATTTGAAGACGAGCGAAGAAGAAGCAGCAAAACTAGCCAAACTGTGCAAAGGGTACGCTTACGCTTATCAGCTCCTCGGCTCGATTGTTTACGAGAAGGGGCTGAACGAAGAGAGCCTTGAGGAGTACGACCAAAAACTTGGGGATAATGCCTATTCCTTGATATGGGAGCAACTTTCCGAAAAAGAGAAAGAAATCCTCTTCGCTTTAGCGGATGGCCAAAGCCAATCCGCCTTGGCTTCATCTCTCCATCTCAGCAACGGGGCCATCCAGGTCTATAAGAAAAGACTTCATGAAAAAGGAGTGCTCGATAAATCCAAGCGAGGACAAATGGATTTTCTTTTGCCTCGCTTCAAGGAGTTCATTCGTTGGCAAAAACTCTTTGAAGAATAAGAAGCCAATTTCCGGTTGGCTAAGCTGCCTCGCCAGCCTGTGCGAATCACGTTTTGCGGGGGCAAATCTCATCCCGCTATACGAGTGCGCCGCTTCGCAGGCCTTGATCGCGAATGGGCACATCCTTTATTGCCACGCATTCCAATATGGCGAAGAGAGGAAACGATACGAAATCGACTTCGTCGGGTACATAAAAGGCAGGCTAACCGCCTTTGAAGTCAAAAGCACGAATCGCTTCACCACTTCTTCTTTGGACGCGCCTCCCTCGAAGTACTCTCAGCTAACTATCGACCGGGTCGTAATCAGTCCCAAGCCTCTTTCGAGGGCGAACAACGTTTTGAATTTGCCTTTGTATTTGACCTACCTCCTTTAAGAAGGTCTAAGCAAATCCGCTAAAAAGCCTTCGTCGCGTTTGTGCTTTTTGTGGGTTCTTTTGTATTCCTTGATGGCATGAACAAGAAGGCCGACGCGACCAGCAAAATAATCCTCGAAAAATTCCGTCGAGTTATCATAACGCCTTCCTCGAAAGCACAGGTGTTCCTTGCAAAACTCCTTTGGGCTCTTCTTCGATTTTTCCTTTTCGAAATCTCTGGTCTTGTTTTCAGCAATCACGAGCAAAATCTCAAGCTCTGGCTTGGTACAGAATTTTCTGTCTCCCCTAATGCGGCTGGAAAGCTCTGAGGGAACCTTAAGCCTATCGCTTAAAGTGTCCCCGATTCGATAAACAAAAAAGTCCCCATGATAATGAGTTAGGGTCGGCAAAAGATGAGGGGAAGTGAGCTGTCTTGCGTGGAAAGGACGGAGATCTAAAAGATCATCTCTAGTAAAAACGAGCCTCTCCTCATCGAGGAGAAGATTCATAAGGCTGAGTTCATTAGGGCCTTCCGTCATGACTAGGATTTTGCCCATTCAATAAGCCCCTTCTTAACATTCATGATCTCGTCATAGTTCAGCTCCGTCTTGAAGGCGTTCGCATAGAATTGCCTAGACTTGGAAAGTTCGGAACGTACATGGTAATTCAAATACAGGTTCTCCAATTTGACCTTGCCTTCCGCGCGGCAGATGTAGATATCATCCTGCCGGTTGAAGAGATTCAATAATTCAGGATAATGCGTGGAGAAATAAAGGGTCGCATGGTGACGGTTGACCCGTTTGTCCTTATAAAGATCAAGGATGTTCTCCACGAGGGTCTTATGGAAATGATTCTCGATCTCATCGATAAGCAAGTCCGTCCCTTTTCGAAGCGAATCGGCGACCCTTGAGTAAA
Organism: Lachnospiraceae bacterium; assembly: GCA_963658395.1. Lineage (GTDB taxonomy): Bacteria > Bacillota_I > Bacilli_A > RFN20 > CAG-826 > Alloenteromonas. The sequence continues at coordinate 5,608 of CAVKPZ010000030.1, forward strand.
GGAGAATGCCCTTCGTGGTTCCGCTGGAAAGGTAATGATAAAGGGAGCCCTCGCTCAAAACGAGGTCGCCTTCTTTCCTGAGAATCTTGTAGTTCAGCTCATCCACTCTTTCTAAGCCTAAGATACCCTCATCGAAAAGATGGATGATTCTCGAAAGCAAAGAGGAGGGGAAATCACCTTGCTTCAGCAAAGAGAAAAGTTCCTTGTAGGTATCTTTGCCAAAGCCAAAGGAAGAGTAGTAAAAAGCCTCGCTTCCTTCTTTGAGCAACAGGAAAAGGACGGAAACTGTGTCAGGCAAAGGAGTTGAGAAAGCACGCTCAGAGAACCCATCATCCTCGTAAATGCTTTTTAGATACGTCTTATAGTATTTCTTCTCAAATAGTCTTTGATTCGAGAAAACGGCCTTCGAAGTTCCTTCCTTGTTCGATAAGTCGGTCACATACTTATAAATATTGCCCTTCTCGTAGAAAAAGATCTCAAGATGGATTCCTTCATAAGAATAATCCTTCCCTTCGAGAGAGAAGGAGCCAAGGATCGAATAGACGCAGTCTAGAAGATCTAACGCGCTGGTTTTCCCCGAAGCGTTCTTGCCCACGAAAGCGACCGCGTTGAAGGCGAATAAGCCGGGGGCAATTTCCTGCAATTCGTATTCTTTATCCTCGCTCGTTTTTTTCGAATGAGCGAGGAAATTAAGGACGCATCCACCCTCGATGTTCTTGAAGTTTTTGGCTTTGACGGCTAAGAGTTTCATATTTGTTTCCCACCTTTGTATTATAGATTGCCAAACGTTTTTAACCAAGTTTATTGTTTATTTTTCTTTGAATAAGTTCATTAATGCCTTTTCACATAGTTTTGCTAAACTTTTCTCAGTCAAAATTGTTTGGCTTGGTTTTGGATGCGATGCCTAAAAACACGCGGGCGAGCTCGTGTGAGGAACTGGCCCCAAGCTCTCAGCGTCACCAATTTTCATCGGATGTTAAAAGACCCGTGCGTTTATCCTGCGCCTTATCCGCAGGCGATATTGCCTTCAAGCCGGCTTTTCGTGTATTTATTTAGCAGTAGGCGCGTTAAGAATCATAAAAAGGAGAATATTCACATGAAGATTAACACCAATACGTCAAGACGCCTTTTCATTGGCACTGCTGTCATATCGGCCCTCACCTTTTCTCTTGTTTTAGGCTCCTTAGGAAAGGAAGCGGCCCCCTTGATGGCCGCAGAGAGCGATTACGTCATCGGCGTTATCACGGGCGATGCTGACCCGCAATATCGCTCTTACCGCAAGCGGGCGGGAGAGACAATCGCCCTAACAGCGGATGCCAAATTAGAGGATGGCAGCACCTTTTACAAGTGGAGCGGCGATAGCAAATCAGGGATCAGCTTCGCTAACGAATATAGCCGTGAGACAACGGCAACCGTGGGAAGCGCGAATGGTTACATCACCGCCGAATATTGCCGCTATTTTAATGATGTGCATATGTATATCAATCTCCCTAAGGGAGGGCAAACGCCCGACTATTATCTCGAAATCGATCAATGGAATGAATTAGGCGATTGGGGGCGATGTCTATTGGTATAAAGGTACGGAGATAACGGCCGCCAATTTGATGGGCGAAGAAGAAGCTTTCGTCGCCAACCAGGAATACACCTTGCTGGTCTATGCTAAGCCTAGGAAGTCTGGCTACATGGCCTGGGACCCCGCCAAAGAGAAGAAGGTTTATATCAATGATGAAGAGGCGACTTCCACTGGACTGTCCAGCGATGATGGCTTCGCTTTCAAGAAGACTTTCACCGCGACGGGTGAGAAAAGTTTCATCGCCATCGAATCCTCCGACGGGACGACAAGAAAGGAATATCCGCAGGGCGAAAAGATAATTTTGAATACCGCCACTAAAAAGGAAAACGGCGATATTTTCGCCTATTGGAACGTCAAATACGGCGATGTCGACATCTCCGATGATGAGAGCCCGAATACCACGGCGCAGGTTTTGGATAAGGACACTTATATCGAAGCGGTTTATGTCACCCCAATCGATTCCATTGACCTTAAGATTACAGCGCCCGCCAGAGATAGCCACCCACAGTATAAGTTCTCCGACAGCGAATCATTATCTTACGTCGCCGAATTCTATGGCTTCCCCGAATGGTGCGAAGTGACGTTCGACTCGGCGAGCAAGACATATAACGACGTCAAGATCCTTTCTAGCGACGACGTTTTCGAGCAAGGGCGCCTATATCGCTACACCTGGACGATGCGGGATGATTGGGATTATGACTTTGTGGATGGGAGAAAGATAACAGTCAACGGACAAGACGTTGCTTCAACGATCTCTTATCCCGTGGGCGGGCCTTATTTCACTTATTACGCCATCTTCTCGGCCACCGATGTCCGTTATCCCGTTCATATCGATGGGGGCGTCGCCGAAGTTGATGGCGTGGCGATCGAAGAAGCTGAAGTCGGCGCGACCGTCACCATCAAGGCGGATAGCAAAGAAGGCAACACATTTCTTGGTTGGGAAGTCCTTTCCGGCGGAGCAATCTTAAAAGACGCCAAGAGCTCGACCACCTCCTTTACGATGCCAGAGCAAGAAGTCTCGATCAGGGCCACATACAAAACATTGATCGATAGGGTTGAGATGTCCATCGTCACCCCTGAAAATGGCCAAACCCCGGATTTTGAAAGCCTTCAAATAATCGATGACAAGTTCGCCCTCGTTATGAACGGGATTATTTGGTATGAAGGCGATACGGCCTCCTCATCCATGATGATGAGTGAAGAAGATACCTTCGAAACTGGCAAAAAATACACCGTTTCCGTCAAAGTGGACGCCAAAGATGGATATATCTTCGCCCCCTATAGCGATTTATCAATTTGCCGCATCAGCGGCGTAGATGCCACCGTAATTGATGGGGATGGCACGGAATCGCCCATCTTCCTCGCCACGTTTACGGCCGTCGACAAGACCCCGACGGCGCTTATCAGCGTTAGTGGCGGCCATTTTGAGGATGGGGGCACCTCTGGCGAATTTAAAATCGGCAGCATCGTCACCGTCTATGCCAACAAAGCGCAAGAGGGATATGAATTCGTCGGCTGGGTCAACGAAAAAGGGGAAACAGTCAGCACCGATTCCGTCTATAGTTTCGAAGTGAAGGGGCCTACAACCTTAACGTCTTCTTATAACGCTAAGGGAGTGACCCCCGTCCCTGAACCGGTGATTCCTGATTCCAAGCCATCGGGATTAAGCGGCGGGGCAATCGCCGGAATCGTCATTGGAAGCGTTGCGGCAGCGTCCCTCGGCGGCTTTGCCATCGTTTGGTTCGTCGTTAAGAAAAAGAACTGGACTGATTTGATGGCCGCCATCAAAGGCATCTTCAAAAAGAAATAACCATACGTCTTTAAAGCGGGTATAAGGTTGATTGAGCAAAAAAGGGCACTCCTGTGCCTTTTTTTACCTGGTGGGCTCAGCCATGAGTGTCTTCTACGGCTTCGTTAACGACGCCCCTACCGTATCAAAGTCATCGAAAGGCTCGGGGAGTCTAGGCGCCGAGACGCGACATCAAAAACGTCTTTGGGAGTCAAGAAAATCGCCTTATACTATTTGATTTTAAGCATGGGCCATCCCTTCCTTTTTGAAGAAATCCATCGAAAAGCCGTCGAAAGAAGAGAAGAGATGGATTTCCATAAAACGAAAGAAACGCTGATACCCGTGCTGCGCCTGCATCCAAATCTGGTCATCGAGGACATGAAGGCATACACCATCGATTTGTTAGCCAAGATGTTCACATTGAACGCCTCGGAGCTTTCCTTCATCAAGCAGTTCAACGCAAAGGCCTTCCGTCAGGATTTGTTGTTTGAGCATTATCTTGTAAACGATTTGGCAAATCATCCGATGGTTCGGTGGAAGTTAAGAAGTTAAAGCAAGGCCCGCAAGCAGTTTGCGTCCAAAGAAAAGATGAGGGAAGGCTGCTCTCAGGCTTTGCCTTTCTTAGCCAATCATGATTTAGAAAAATCAACGCAAACACCTCTTAGCGAAGTGCTAATAAAGTAAACTTCACTGCACTTCACTAAAAACTTCATTGTTAATGAAGTTAATCCACGAGGACTTTCTCGGAATCGGATTTATAGAACGAGACCCTGCCCATCTTGAGCAGGCGCAGATACCCTTTCTCGACCAAAGGCTTCAAAACCGATACTCTAAAATAAGTGGACGGGGCAACTCCTAAATACTTCGCAATCTGCCCCGCATCCCTTTTCTCGTTGTAGCAATAGGAAAGGATGGCCAAATCGTATTTGCCGTCGAGGCGAACGCCGGTATGGACGATTGGGCATTCAATCCTGCTGACCATCCCGCCCTCATGGGCAAGATCAGGAAGCACCAAAGCAAAGGTCTGGCTATTCGAAGAAGCGTAGGGAAGATAATTGTCCTCATATCCCTCATACGCCTTCTCGATTTTGTCGAAACCTGAGCCTCTTTTTTCCATAAGCTCCAGCATCGTGAAGATATTGCAGATTACTTCGTTCCTTCTCGCTGGGGCGATGGAAGCGAGGTCCTTTTCTTCCTTTAAGTCCTTTGATCCCACAAGCGAGCCCGGAGAGATGATCTCTAATCTGTCTTTATAAAGGTTCACCTCAATCTGGCGGCCCATCATGAAGTAGTTCCGATGTCCCAGAGCGTTGATAAGCGCTTCGCGCAAAGGGCTCTCGGGATAAGAAACAAGCGGGATCCTCCCGTCGGCTTTTTTCACGAAGCCATTCGCGCTTCTGCTTTGGACGAAGTCCTTCATGAAGAAGTATTCATCCAGCAGATTCCCCTGCATTGATTTGCTCGCATAAAAGGTATTGTCCCCTTTGCTCACGCCCAAGAACTGCGAGCAAACCACCAAAGACCTTGAAGCGGAACAATCATCCTTAAAAAGCAGCGCCCCCTGTGAAAGTCGGTTATCGTTGGAGACAAAGCCAATGGAAATAAGCTCTTTCAAAGAAGGCTTTTCCCCAGGATGGCGTTTCGCGTAGTAGGCAAATAACTTAGAGAAATCCTCCTCGCGATATTCTTCTAGGGTGAAACGATCGTCGAAAGATACGAACTCGCTGCAGGCGACCATGTCTCTGATTTCTTCTCCCGTTGCAACGGAAGTCTCGCCGAAGTGGCGAACAAAGACCGAGCCATCCCCATCAAATTTCAAGGTGATTGGAGGGTATTTGGTTGGCTCCACCCGAATTTCAAGGACGTAGCGGATCGGTTTGGTGTCTGGAACGGGATGATTAATGAACTCGTAGACGATGGGAGGCTCAACATGCGCTTTAACAAGGCGATGGACCATTAAGATGATTTTATCCATCGCCATGTGGTCTAAAGCCAAAATCTTATGGGTTTTGTTGTCTACCCCGACATACAAGGAGCCACCGCAAGAATTGGCAAATCCGACGATTTCTTTGAGCCAGCCATATTCCAATCGATGCTTTGGGTCTTTGGGGTTCTCGCCCTCTTGAAGGATGCCTTTAAATTCAACGACTTTGCTTTCAAGATTTACATTAGGAATCAATTCTTCAATCAGCATAGGAGTCTCCTTTTCTATGCTTGATTATAATCGTTAATGAAGTGTTAATGAAGTAAACTTCACTATACTTCACTAAAAACTTCATCGTTAGTGAAGTTAATACAAGAGATCTTTTTTGGAATCGTATTTGTAAAATCCTTGCCTCTCACAAACCACAAGGATCCCCCTCACTTATGTGACCCGCTTGATCAAGGGGGAACAATAGGATTACCAGGAAAACCATTTAAAGGGATAGAGGTTTCTAAGCCCCGTGGCGAGATGCGTTTAAGTGTTACTATCTCAAAATTTTTCCGAGATAGTAACACATCTTCGCTTAATTCAATTGCAAATTGACCTTTCCCAAGAAGAAGTCTTCGACGTTCAAATGAATAATTCCATCCTTGGAGAAATCAAATTCATCAAGGCTCAAGACGTATTTCGGAGAAGGGTCTCTAACGGAGGAATAGGCGCCGAATTCGCGTTCGATCACGCTTTCATCCGCGAGAAGGTAAGCGACTTGGACAAAGCATTTCTTCGCGTCTTTCATCACGACGAAATCGATTTCGCCTTTGTATGTTTTCCCTATTTTCACGTCGTACCCTCGGTAGATGAGTTCGTTATAGACCGTGTTTTCCAATAAGCGCGAGACAAAAATCTGGTTCGTGGGAGCGCAAGCGAGGAAGAAACCGTTGTCGATTGCATATTGCTTCTCGCTTTTCTTCAGCGTCCTTTTGGAAGGGATGTCATAGCGCTTAACCCTGTTTATTAAGCAGGCTTGCTCAAGCTTCTCGAGATAGCGATAAACGTTTTCTTTAAAGATGGTCTCGTCGACGTTGGCTTTGTTATAAGAGTCAACAATCCCCATTGGTGAGAACTCTTTTCCCGCGTTCATGATCACATACTGGGCAATCTTGAGGAACGTTTCTTTGCTGATTTTGGATTTGCCGTTGCAAATGTCCTTGTTGATGATGCCTTCGTATAGGGCTTTGAGATAATCCTTTATGTCTTCCTCGTTTGAATAATCCATACGTTGAGGCATCCCGCCGAAGCGAAGATAATTCTGGAGGCTTTTCTCCGGCGGATTCATCCCGTTTTCCTTATAAAAAGAGAGGAACTCGGAATAAGAGAAAGGCATAATCTTGAATTCCTTGCACCGGCCTACGAGCAAACTGGCAAGGCGACCGGAGAGCAATTTCGAATTGCTGCCCGTAACGAAAATCGAAACATTTTGGGTGGCCTTCAACGAAGAGAGGACCTTTTCGAATTCTTTGACGTGCTGAATCTCATCCAGAAAAATGTAATATCTTTCCTCGTCTACGATTCTCTTCAGGATATAGGCATTCAGTTTCTTGTATGAATGCAGGCCAGAAAAAGCGAGATCCTCGAAATTGATATAGATGATATGTGAATCATCAAGACCTTTCGTTTCAACAATTTCGTCTTGGATTTGATTAAGGAGGATGCTTTTCCCGCACCGGCGCACTCCCGTCAAAACCTTGATGAGGTTGGAGTCGTAGAAAGCCCTTATTTTCTCTAAATACCGTTCCCTTTTGATTAGCATTCTCTGTTTTCCTACCCTTTATATTTTACATGAAAAGCGCGTTTAAGTGTTACTATCTCAAAATTTTTTCGAGATAGTAACACATATGTGAGGTTTCTCTTTCCAGGAGTTGAAACCAAATTCGCGGACATTCCAATGCAAAAATCATGATACTATCCGAATTGTCATCGGACAAAACTCATAAATCCATCAAGAAGGTGGCATAAATAACCGCAAGCATCGCTCTCTCCCCCAACTTTAAGAGACAAAAAGGACTTTGAGGCCCGAGATGCCTGCGTCATGCAAGGTCATCAATGTGCCCACCAAATCCGCCGCAAGGAAAAAGAAAAACCCCTTAAAGCTCCAGAGGATTCTTCCTTGGGAAAGACGAATCACTTAGGCCCGATAAGCCTCTTAAAGCAAAGGTTTAGCAATGGTAAAATCATCATCGGCTTTTACTTCCCAAGGAGGAGCGCGAAATGAAACAAAATTACACCTATAACGGGGTCACTTGCCTTCGCGCGTGCAAGATGTGCTTCGAAATCAAAGACGAATCCGGGCAGCAATTCGTCGTTTTCAGAGAATCGGGTTCTTACTATGCGAGCATGCTCGTCGAAAGTAGAGACGAAATCAACGTCTCAATAGAGAAAAAGAAAAGCCTTCAGCAAGCAATCGAGCAAATCAGCAAAGAAACGAACAGCGCCACTTACTCCTCCTATGAGCTCAAAGTATGGGGGTCGCAGTACGTTTGCGGCGATCCCAAATTCATCGAAGCGGCCCTCAAAGATATGAAGGTGGCGAAGAATCCCGCCTATGTCGGAAACTACTGCGTGGCTTTGCTTTGCGAAATTGCGAAGCTCCCTAAGGTCAAGATGCTCCCTTACCTAAAAGAGCTCGTCCCCTATCTGGATAAGACCGCCCTCATTGCCGGCGACCACCTCGATGATTACCTTGAAGAGATCGAGAAAGTCCACCTGATGCCCAAGGAAGTACGGCGCCCTTTCTATTTCGCCTTAGCTAAATCCAATCTCGTTTTTTCCCGGGTTCCTTATCTAACCGGGGCGATAGAGGACGAGCTGTTGAAGGCGATCCATGACAGAGAGGATGGCCTAGAGGGGCTCCTAAGGCGCTTCCCCGTCATCGAATCCTCTGGGGAAAACGCGGACTTCGTCTATGAGAAATATCGCGGGATCGGCATGAAGCCGACCTTCTTCATCCTTTATATGGCCAAAAACGATAAAGCGGAGACTCTTTATGAGACTTTGATCAAGGATCCGGACTACTTCGTCGACTCTTTTGATGACGAGATTGGCTTCTCCCCCATGGAGGTGGTCCGCTACCTTTCTTCCCGTGGTTACGAAAACAAGGTGAAAGAGCTTGCAAAAGCCCTCATGAAAGTCATCAAAGAGCCAGAGGACTACTGCTTCTTGCAACCCTTCCTAAGCGAGGATGAGATTATTGAAATCTTTAAGAACAAGCCCAAAGAAAAGGACAGATGGGAAGACAAGAGCAGAATCCTCCCGTGCCTTTTGGGCACGAAAAAAGTCAAAGACGCCCTGAAGGAGGAACATGTCGGTTATTACTATCCCGAGAGATATTCCATTCCTGCCTGCGCTTATCGCTGCGGAGACTTTGACCTGCCGGAATTAGAGGACTATCAGGTGAAGAACGTACGGACGGACGTGCGCAATTCCTTGCTGAACAAAGACAAAGGGGAAGAATTTTTCGCCTTTGCCATCGGTCTAGTGGCCTATGGGGATAAAGCGGTCAGCCGCTACTTCCTAAGCGAGTTCGAAGACCGTTATGGCGACAATCCTTATTTCTGCTTGGTAAAGGCCTACATCGGATCCACCGGCAAAAAGGTGAAGGACATGTACGCGTATCCGGAGGGCAAATAAGATGTATCTAAATAAAATCGATCCGAAGAAAATCGAGCAGGCCCAGAAATACGTCTCTTGCTTCGCCTGCCAAACTTACGCCTACCTCAAGAAAGGCGGCTACCACATCCATTATTTCTACGACGTCCCCGGCGACACGATCGTCTACTGCGCCATCGCGAAGAAAATGAAGGAATGCTACGCGAATCTAGCGGAGCCCTTCCTCGCCTTCTCGGTCTACGTAGAAGGCGATGTGACCTACTGTTCCAAGAGCACTTCCGCCCCCTTGCTGCTCTATCTAAGCGAGAAAGAGAAAGGCTTAAGCGAAGAGGAAACGAAGCGCCTCTACAAAGAGGTTAATTCCATCAGCGAGCTCGTCGACGGGCTTTCTAGCGAGGAAGCGGCCCAAAAGATGGAGGACCGAAAAGCCTTCGCCGACTTCCTTAGCAAACTAGGCAAAGCCAAAGAGAGCAAAGCAGCCCCGAAGAAAAGCGACAAGGTCGGGGCGAGCTTGTCCTTGAGCTACGTGAAAAGCAGTTACAGCGGCAATGGGTATCTCCGCTATTCCTTGACTCTCATCGATCATCAGAAGAACTGCGAGATCAAAGACCTCTACAAATTCTGCACGGGCTTTGCAACCCGCGCGGAGTTCCCTTTGCCCACGAAGCGGAGAATCGTCCTTGAGTCCAATAGCTTCCTCCCTCCTTATGACGTCGTCCTTCCCCTTATCGCGGGAGCCTCGCTTTTCGCGAACAAGAAGAAGCTCAGCGAGACCTCTCTCCCCATCGAGAAAGCCTCCCCCATCTTAGAAGGCCTTTTGGAGGAGCCCTTCACCTTCGAAGGTAAGCGCCTGCGCATCAAAAAGGGCGACCCCGTGTCCTTCTCTTTGAATGAGAAAGGAGTGCCAAGTTTCACCCCCAAGCGCCTGAATACCGACTCCATCGTTCTCCTTATCGGGAAGAAAGGCGCACTCGAGGTGAAGAAGTATGAAAAGGCCATCAATTTCTATCCCTTCCCCTCCCCGGAAATAAGGGAGGCATACATCTATTTCACCGACGACAAACTCTCCCGCTTCTCCTACATCCAGGATCTTTTCAACGAGCAGCTTCTGCCGAAGCTCTCCTCCTCTTTGAAGAAGGAAGAGATTAAAAAGGAAGGAGAGAGAAAACCCTTCGAGATTGTTCTTTATCTCTCAATCGACGAAGGCAAGGGACTCCAGTTCAAGACTTTGTACTATGAGAACGGGGAAGCGGTTAAAGAGGTCAAATCCCCCTTGGGCCAGTCCCTTAAAACCGCCTACCTCTCCCTCCTTTCTTCCTTAGGAGGCACGGAGAACGGCTCTTTGAAGAAAGAGGAGGACGTCGTCTCTTTCTTAAGCAAAGACCTCACCCCCTTGCTGAATCTAGTGACCTTCTATTGCGATGAGCGGCTCAAGGCCAAGAACATCGCTCGCTCCGTCTCCTCGCTTCGCCTGAAGGCCAAGCGAAACGGGGATTATCTCTCCCTCACCCTCGACAGCGAACGCTACTCCGAGGAAGACCTTTCCAAGATCCTTCTGGCCTACAAACAAAAGAAGCGATACTACCTCCTCAAAGACGGCCTCGTCTTCCTAACCGGCAAAGAGCTTCAGGAAGCCTCTTCCCTAATGGAAGGAGGCAGCCTATCCAACGACAAAGTGCCCCTTTATAAGCTCTTCTCCCTGGATTCTTCTTCCTACAAGGTCGAGGAAGACGAAGGCTGCAAGAAGGTCCTAACCGCCATCAAGGATTTCAAAGAAAGAGGCACCTCCCTCAGCAAAGCCGCCCAGAAGATCCTCCGTCCTTATCAGTTAGACGGGGTCAAATACCTTTTGGCCCTCCACGATTACTCCTTCGGGGGCATCCTCGCCGACGAGATGGGCTTAGGAAAGACCGTCGAGGCCATCTCCTATATGGCATCCCTCAAAGAGGAGATGCCAATCCTCATCATCGCCCCCAAAGCCGTCCTTTATAACTGGGAAAGCGAGATCCATAAGTTCTCTTCCCTCCCCTGTTTCGTCATCGACGCGAGCAAAGAGGCGAGAGAAAAGGCCATCAAAGGCATCAAGAAGAACAAGAAGGTCCTCTACTGCGTCTCTTACGACACCTTCAAAAGGGACGAGGAACTCTTCTCCTCCTTGGAATTCTCCACCTTGATCCTGGACGAGGCCCAGTCCATCAAGAACTCCTTGTCTAGACGCCACCAGGCTTTGCTCTCTTTGAAGGCGAAGAACAAAATCGCCTTGACGGGCACCCCGTTAGAGAACTCCCCTTATGATCTTTGGTCCATCTTCAATATTTTGATGCCAGGCTACCTCGGGGATGAGAAGGAATTCGGCGAGCTATTGAAACTAGAGGACTCCTCGAAACGCCTCGCTTTGCTTTTGAAGCCCTTCCTGCTTAGAAGAAGGAAAGCGGACGTCTTGAAGGACTTGCCCGAGAAAAGCGAGAATAACATCCTCATCTCCAGCAGCGAAAGCGAGAGGATGCTTTATCTGGCTTACCTCGAGAAAGCCAGGGCGATGCAAGGCGAGAACAAGATATCGATCCTCGCTAGTCTCACTAGGCTTCGCCAGCTCTGCGTCGACCCCGCTTCTTTCTTAGAGAACGTGGAGCCTTCGACGAAGCTCCTTTACGCGCGTGAGCTCCTCAAAGAAACCATCGCCAACGGCCACAAAGCCATCGTCTTCTCTTCCTTTAAGACCGCCTTGCTCGATTTAGAAGAGCTGCTGGAGGAAGAGGGCATCCCTACGGGCATCATCACCGGGGACACTTCCGCCAAGGAAAGGCTAGCCCTCGCGGAGAATTTCAACACGAAAGACGAAGTCAAGATCATGCTCGTCTCTTTGAAAGCCGGCGGGGTCGGCTTGAACCTCATCGGCGCGGATACGGTCATCCATCTTGATCCCTGGTGGAATCCTCAGGTCGAGAATCAGGCTAGCGACAGGGTCCACCGCATCGGCCAGACCCACGCGGTCAGCATCCTCCGCCTCGTCATGAAAGACACAATCGAAGAGAAGGTCCTCAATCTCCAGCAGGAAAAGAAGGACCTCTATGACGAGATCGTCGAAGGCAACGGCGGAGCCTCCTCCTTAAGCGACGAGGACATCAAGTACCTGCTTTCTTGAGGCTTTCAAAAGCCATTCGTTTATAAGATTCACATCGAAGCCCAAACTTAATGGCGAAAAAGACGTTCATCTTCCCAAATTAAACAAAGCAAGGGACGCTTAGCGATTTTCGTTGCGTCCATTGCCGGTCTGCGCCCTCACGAAGCAAGAGATGATTTTCGATATTTCCAAGAAGCTCTTTTATCCTTCTGCTGATTGATCATAGAAGGGGCGCGGACGGGTTCGAACCCGTCTGCACCCCATCCGTATTTATGATGTGCGGGTTTGCTTCTTTCCGTGTCTACTTTTAGGTTACCAGTACAGTTACCAGTACATTTAAAATGCGGAGATGTGGTAAATTGGCGTTTAAACAATTGCGGAGATGTGGTAAAACATGTCTATAAAACCTGCGGAGATGTGGTAAAAGCCAAATCATGAAGAAACTAGAAATTGAATTCGAGCGCAAAGTCTACAATCAGATGCTTTGGTGGAAACGCAACAAAGCCCCAGATTACGCCTTATTTTTAAAAGGGGCGAGGCGCGTGGGGAAAAGCACTTTAGCGGAGCTTTTAGGCGAAAGGGAGTACAAGAGTTACATCGAAATTCGTCTCGACAAAGCGCCGGAAGAAATCAAGAATCTCTTCGTGGATTCCCTAGAGGATCTCGACGCGTTCTTCAACAAGCTTCAGTTTTTCTACAAAACAAAGCTCTACAAAGGCGAATCGCTCATTATCCTGGCCGAGATTCAGCTCTTCCCTTTGGCAAGGCAAGCCTTGAAGACCTTGCTGGAAGACAAGAGATACCACTACATCGAAACCGGGTCTTTAGCCTCCATAAAGAAAAAATCAAAGGGGATACTGATTCCCTCGGAAGAATACCAAGTGGATGTGTTGCCTATGGATTTTGAGGAATTCCTGCTCGCGATGGGGGACGAATTCACTTATCCCATCCTCAAAGACCATTTTGACTCTTTAAAGCCCCTTGGCAACATGCATAGCAAAATGATGTACGCCTTCCGGGAATATATGCTCGTGGGAGGCATGCCTCAGGCCGTTCTTGCCTATAGAAAATCCAAGGACTTTGGCGAGGTGGATTTCGTAAAGCAAAGCATCCTGAGCCTTTACGAAAGCGACATGAACAGTCAGGAAGAAGAGAACCCGGAATATATCAAAAACATCTTCTGGCACATTCCTTCTGAGCTATCAAAGCACGACAAAAGGTATAACCTGAGTCACGCCGACCCCAGCGCGAGACTAAGGGAATACAAAGGCCCGTTCAATTGGCTGGATGAGGCGATGATCGTGAACATCGCCGAAAGCGTCGCCGAGCCCACCGCCGCTTTTAACTTGTCCACCATCGATCCCTCTTTTAAATGCTACATGATGGATACAGGCCTATTGATATCCCTGACCTACAAAAACAAAAGCTACCTGGAAAACGGTCTTTATGAAGCCATTCTTTTTGACAAGCTGCATGTGAACGAAGGGATGATCGTTGAGAACGCCGTCGCCCAGGCCTTAAGGGCCAAGGACCAAAGAATTTACTATTTCAAAAAGACGGACAAAGAAAGCAAACGCGTTACAATGGAAGTCGACTTTCTCATTCGAAGGGGAAACAAAATCATCCCCATTGAAGCCAAAAGCTCAACCTCTGCCTCGATTAAATCGCTCACTCTGTTTAAAGAAACTTATCGTAAGGCGATCGGAACGCAATACGTCCTTCATGAAGGGGACATAAAACAAGCGAACGGGATCGTCTATCTACCTTATTACATGGCTTCTTTGCTGTAGCGAGATCAACAACTCAATCCCTTAAATGGTTGATGGAAACAATGTAAACGCCCTCTTCGCTGATGGAACATTGCCCGTGACTTGTGAGGACCATCGAGAACTTCGGTTTCTTTTGCCCCGCCTTTTCCAAAAGGGAGGAGAACGAAAGCAAAGAGGAGACGCCGCTGCGGATCCCTTCTTCGCTGCCAAGTTTAATTTCGATCGCCGCGTATTCCCCGTTCTCCAATTCGAGGATCGCGTCTACCTCTCTTCCTGCGGAATCGCGGTAATGCTTTAATTTGCCTCCCAAAGCGCTGCTGTAGACGCTTAAGTCGCGGATTGCCATATCCTCGAAGAAGAATCCGAGGGAAGGGAAGTCATTCAAAAGATCGGCAGGCGAGATATCAAGAGAGGCCAAAGCAATCGAGGGGTCAAAGAAATGATGGGTGGGCGCCAGACGTACGCTGACGCTTGAACGAAGAGAGAAGTTCCAAGCGGGCAACTCGAAGATGATGAAAAGATCCTCCAAGGTCTTCTTGTATTTAAGGAAGGTATCGCTGTCTAACTTGGCCCTGCCCCCTTTGGCCAAGATATCGCTGACCATCGAGGCCACCTTCGCTTGGGTAGAGATGTTTCTTGCATAACAGCGCAGAATAGAAAGAAGCAAGTCGGTGTCTTTGCCGCGAAGGAAAGAAGCGAACTCGTCGCTTTCATTTTCAACGCGGAACAAACCAGAATAATAATTCTTCGTCACTAAGCGGGCGTACTTCTTATCCGCCTTCACAGAAATCGGCCAGCCCCCACGGCAAAGCAGGAAAGCCAGGTCCTTCAAAGAGAAAGGGTCTTCATAAGGAAGCACGGTGTTCTCTTTTTGCCAGCCCTTTTCAAATAGTGAACGGAGAGAGATCCTCCCATCGGAATCTCCGGATTCGAACAAGGACATCGTTCGCATGGTGATCTCGGAGATCCTGCCCGCGCCAGAATGCTCAATCTTCTTAGGGTCCGCCGGGGTGGTGCTGCCGGTTAAAATGTAAGAACCAAACTCATAATTCTTATCCAGCCTATCCCGGATCAAGTTCCATATCTCCGGAACTTTCTGCCATTCATCGATCAAATGAGGGGCAGTGCCCAATAAGGCCAACGTTGGATCGGCTTGAATGAGATTAATCGCATTGGTAGTTTTAAGTTCTGTCTTCGAGGAAGCGAAGCGTTCACAGGTCCTGCTTTTTCCGCAGAATTTAGGGCCTTTCACAAGGACGCACCCGCTGGAATGCAGCTGGTCATTCATTTCATGTTCGATAAGGCGAGGCAGATATTCATTGTCCATAAGTCATTCCCTTCTTGGTCGCTTCCCGTTAACAAAAGTATTTTAATCGACATTTTGAACAAAGACAATTCGGCATTTTGAAAACCTTCCATTCGGTATTTTGAAATTTAATAAAAGCGCGAAAATACCGTTTTAGGGCAGTAAGACCTCCATCATCGTAGAGAAAGTTGTACTGGTAACCTAAAAGTAGACACGGAAAGAAGTAAAGTTACACATCATAAA
>CAVKPZ010000031.1:0-19731 GCA_963658395.1 Lachnospiraceae bacterium
GCTATGGACTGGGAATAGAGCGCTCTTTCGAAAGCTTGGGAAAATACCTGGATGAGAACCCTCTCTCAATCATCGTGAATGCGAGCCATATTGATTGGGGCTTTCAGGATGAGCAGATCTTCACCTTGGTTGCTGTTACCCAAACCAAGAAGAACACGATTTTCCATTGGGACCATCTTTGGGCAAGAAAAATCCTAGTTGAGAAAATGAAATTCAAGCCCATGAAGATGGGAGATTCTTCTTCTCCTCAAGCGATCTATGAAGTTCCTTATTTGGAGTTCTCAAAGCATCCATCGGAGTTTTTACAAACGATAAGGCATGACGGGAGAAGAAAAAATCTGGTTTTTGAAAAAGCCTCCAGCACCTTTCTTTCCTCTTTGCTTGAAGAAGGTGACGTCTCGCCTTATAACCGCCTATATGTTTTTTCCTGTGACAAAAGCGGGCCGACCTGGGGGGATATCGCTTCAATCGCTGACGGGAATTCAGAAATCATCGGGCGTGATGGCGCAACAAGCGTAGGTATCTTTGCTTCCAACGATTCTATTTTGACCGGAACCTCAACTCATTTGTTCCTTTCGCCCGTCGAAGAAGAGGTGAAAACGGTTTCCGAGACTTACGGCCGATTGCCTTATTCCCAAAAGGACGCGCTCATTGAGCTTCCTTCCGATTGCCGAGACGCTTATATCTACGAAAACTCCGCAAAACCACGCTTAAGTTTCGACTGTGGGAACCTTTTAAGTGGTGTTCCGCCGTCTTCTTACGAAGAAATCGTTGTCTCGTCCGCTCTATTCGAATCCTGGGGCAGGCCCGAGGAGATATTCGTTGCAGGGGAGATATACGGCGAAGAATATGATTCATTCTATGAGAGGACTTTCTCTTTCGGCGTTCTAAAAGTTGTGGGGGTAAAAGAAGAGCTTACCGAGACGATTTATTTTCCAAAAGACTGGTCTGCGGATTTCTACTTTTTCGCCCTGGACGCCGACCCTTTTCTGCTGGAGCCATACGGCGCTGTTTTCCAGGTGAAAACAGATAGCGACATCGTAGCTCTCCTTGATAGGCTGAACCGCGCCTATCCCACTTATCGCTTTACTTCTCCAAGTCTAGAAGTGTCTTCGACGATCGAGGAGTCTTTGGGGTACATCAAAGAAATTCTTATTTGCTTTTCTGCCTTCTCCTTTTTGATGTCGTGCTTGTTGTTCATGGTGGTGCTCGGAATCACAATCAAGGAAAACGAGAAAGAGAACAAATTGCTCTTTGCCCTTGGGGCAACTAGACAGGATATTTGCAAATCACTCTTCTGTCACACCCTCGTATCCACCCTCGGAGCTTTGCTCTCCTCAATTTTGTCCATGGTCGTCTTGGAACTCGTCATTTCGCTTTACTTAAAGAAGGAGCTAGGAGGGTCTACGGGTTTCAAGGTTTCTTGGGAACCGATTATGGGGATGTGTGGTTCTGCCATTTTGTTCTCTTTGCTCGTTCTGGCAATGATATTTTTAAGAATGCGAAAAAGAAAACTTTGGTAAAAATGCCTTGTACAAATGCATGGGAAAAGATGGTATCATCCTCTACAGCCAAAAAACCTTTTTGGGCGCATGGCTAGGAAGGTTAGGAGTCTCATGAAGGGAACAGTTAAAATGTTCAACAAAGAGAAGGGTTATGGTTTCATTCACGCCGAAGACAACCAAGACTACTTCTTCCATTATTCTGCTCTTGTGATGGACCACTACAAAATCGCTGAAACCGGCGAGAACGTAGAGTTCGAGATCGAAGAGTCGAATCGTGGGCCGCGTGCTAAGAACGTCAAGAAAGTCGACTAATTAATACCTGACTGGTAACGCCTCCGGAAAACATTCGGGGGCTTTTTTCACCCTTTTTCATGCGCGCGTCACGCGCTAGAATTAACCCGCCATTTTTGAGGAAGAAGAATCTATGCCACTTAAAGCCGGAATTGTGGGTCTGCCTAACGTAGGGAAGTCCACCTTATTCAACGCTATTACGAATTCGCACGTTGAGGCCGCGAACTATCCTTTTGCTACCATTAATCCTAACACGGGTGTCGTGACCGTCCCTGATGAGCGTCTTGACTTTCTTTGTGATATGTTTCATCCCGCGAAAAGAGTTGCCGCCACTTTCGATTTCTACGACATCGCAGGTCTTGTAAAGGGCGCTTCAAAAGGTGAAGGGCTAGGCAATCAGTTCCTCGCCGCCATTCGCGAATGCGATGCGATCTGCGAGGTTGTTCGTTGCTTCGATTCCAACGAGATCACTCACGTTGAAGCTACTGTCGACCCGGAAAGAGACATTGGTATCATCGACCTTGAACTTGCTATGGCGGATTATGAAAGCGTCGTCGCCCGTTCTGGCAAGCAGGGCATTAAGGCCAGAGTCGCTCATGATAAAGTCGCCCAATACGAGATGGCCATCCTCACCCCTCTTGAAAAATGGCTTGGGGAGGGAAAGCCCGCTCGCACCTGCCCCGATTTAAACGATGAGCAAAAGGAATATGCGAGGAAAAACTTCTTCTTGCTCTCCGCTAAGCCAATCATCTACGTCGCTAACGTCGCGGATTCGGACTATTCCGATCTCGATTCGTGCAAGTACTATCAGGCAGTTAAGAAGATTGCCGAAGGACAGGGCGCCCAATGCATTCCTGTTTCCTGTGAAATCGAATATGAGATTTCGCAGCTCTCCGGGCAAGAAAGAAAAGAGTTCCTTGAGACTTTGGGCGCGAAAGAAAGCGGGCTCGATAAACTTGTAAAAGCCGCTTATAAACTTCTTAACCTCTCGACCTTCTTCACGGCATGACCGCCCCTGAATGTGCGGGAATTATCCACACCGACTTTCAGAAAGGCTTCATCAAAGCCGAGATCTACGACTTTGAATGCTTGAAACAATTCGGTTCCGAGGCTGCGGTTAAAGAAGCCGGAAAGCTCCGCCAAGAGGGAAAGGAATACCGGATGAAAGACGGCGACGTCGTTTTCTTCCGCTTTAACGTCACCAAATGATGGACATTCGAATTGGCGTTGGCGAAGACATCCATCGCTTTGTCGCAGATAAGCAGCTCGTTCTTGCGGGGGTGAAGATCCCCTTCGAGAAAGGCTTGCTGGCTCATAGCGATGGTGATGTTGTATATCACGCGGTAAGCGATGCTCTCCTAGGTTCCCTAGCTTTGGGGGATATCGGCCACTTCTTCAAAACCGATGATCCCAAGTGGGAGAACGCGGATAGCTCCAAGATCGTCATCGAAGTGATGAAGATGGTCAAAGAAAAGGGCTATGCCGTTAATAATCTGGATGTGGTCGTCCTGGCTGAAAAGCCGAAGCTTGCGCCTTTCCTGCTTGAAATGAGAGAGAATTTGGCAAAGCTTCTAGAAATCGATATCTCACGTGTCGGCATCCAAGCTGGCACGGAAGAAGGGCTTGGCGAAATTGGGCGTGGAGAAGGGATCCGCGCTAAGGCCTCCGCGCTCGTTTACAAAAAAGGATTATAGAAATGGACAACGAAACTAAATTGAAACAAAGCTTGCTCCCCGTCCTAAAGGAATTCGGAATCGAGGCTAGCGAAAACGATATTGTCATCGAACGCAGCAAAGATGCCTCCCATGGCGATTATGCAACCAATTGCGCGATGAAATTTGCCAAACGCATTGGCAAAATCCCGCACGCTTTTGCGGAAGAGCTTGTCGCTCATCTAAATCTCGACTTTGTCGACAAGATTGAGATTGCAGGCCCTGGCTTCATTAATTTCTTCTTAAAGCACGGGGCATTGGCGGACATCCTTAATAAAGTCTTCACTCAAGGCAGCTCCTTTGGCAGAGCGGCAAGAAACGGCGAGAAAATCGATGTCGAATACGTTTCCGCGAACCCGACTGGCGACCTTCATTTGGGACACACCCGTTGCGCGGCGGTGGGGGACGTCATCTCCTCCTTGCTAGATTGGGCCGGGTATGAGGTGACGCGCGAGTACTACGTGAATGACTGTGGCAACCAGGTTGAGCATTTGGGCCATTCCATTCGCGCTCGCTATCACGAGGCCTTTGGCGAGCCTCTTGATTTGGCAGAAGACGATTACCATGGCGTTGACCTCATCAAAATCGCCGAGAAAATCAAGGAGCTATATGGCGACCGTTATTTAGCTGACAATCAGGAATCCCATGACTTTTTCATCCGCTTTGGCATTGATGCCGAACTGGAGAAAATTTGGAAGGACATGGCGGATTTCCGCGTCCATTTTGATAAAGTCACTTACGAAAGCGATATCCGCAAGGGCGGGAATATCGAGAAGACCATCGCTAAACTTAAAGAAAAAGGCTACGTATACGAGGAAAACGGGGCGACTTATCTGGCAACCACCAAATTCCTTGACGACAAGGACCGCCCAATTGTGAAATCGGACGGCTTATATACCTACTTTATGCCGGACATCTGTTATCACTATGACAAGATGGGCCGCGGATACAACCACCTCATTGACGTTCTTGGCGCTGATCATCATGGTTATATCGCCCGCATGAAAAGCGCTCTTATGATGGAGGGCTTTCCCGCGGATTGCCTAGAAGCACAGTTCGTTCAAGTTGTCCGTGTCTATAAAGACGGGCAAGAGGTCAAAATGAGCAAGAGGACGGGCAAAGCCATCGCTCATCGTGAACTCGTGGAAGAAGTGGGCGTGGATGCCGTGCGCTATTTCTTCGTTGAGCGCAGCGCTTCTAGCCATCTTGATTTCAACTATAACCTCGCGATGGAACAAAGCTCCTCGAACCCGGTCTTCTATTCCCAATACGCTCATGCTCGCTGCGCTTCTTTGCTGAAACTAGGCGAGGGAATCGGCATTGATACGACGGGCAAAATGCTAAAAGAACCCGCCGAACTTGCGATTTTGAAACATTTGGCGGATTTTCCGAGTATGATAGAATCCGCCGCGAAAGAGAGGGAACCCGCCAAGGTTGCCGCCTATGTCCACAAGCTCGCGGGACTCGTGCATGAGTTCTATGCCGCTTGCAGGATCATCGATCGCGAAAATCCCCCCTTGACCTCGTCGCGCCTAGGCCTTATAAAGGCTTGCGAAATCGTCTTGGAGAACGGCTTGGGGATCCTCGGGGTCTCCGCTCCCGAAAAGATGTGAAAGGAAGAATTATGAAGAAAGAATCAATGATTGAACTCGCCTACAAAATCCTAAGCGAATCCAAAGAGCCTGTCGCCTTCAAGGATCTTTGGGACAAAATTAAAACCGATCTCGAAATCGGTCCTGACGAAGAAGCCTCCAGAATTGGCCATTTCTACACCGACCTCTCCTTGGATGGGCGTTTCATCCAAGACGGGGACTACACTTGGAATCTCCGTTCCAGAACGAAACTTGATCAAACCCACATCGATACCTCTGTCTTCTACGACAACGAAGAAGCTGAAACCGCTGGCAAAGACGAAGTCGATGCCGGGGAAGACGCTGCATACGACGCCGCGATGCAAGGTCGCTCAATCGATACTGAGGGCGGCGATTCTGAGGACGATGAAGAGCCCCGCAAGCAGGAAACCGCCGCTGATTTCGGACTTAAGGTCTGAACTTTGTATAGCCAACCCTAGACGCTCATTTGAGCGTCTTTTTCTTTCGCTTTTTTCCAAAATGGGTTATCTTAATGGACTTTCCTATGAGGAATTTCGAAACTTTACTTCAAACAATCAAAAGCGCGAAAGTCATCACAATTTGGGGGCATGCTTTGCCAGATGGGGATTGCTACGGCTCACAGGTTGGATTAAGGGAAATCCTCAAAGACAATTTCCCGGAGAAAAAGGTTTACGCCGTTGGCTCCGGCCTGCCATCCTTCTTTGAACGCATCGGCCCGATGAATGAAATCGGGGAAGAAATTATTAAACAGTCTCTGGCTATCCTTGTAGATGTTTCTTGCCTTAGAAGGGTAGAGGATCGACGGGTTTGCACGGCGAAAGAGTTCTTGAAGTTTGACCATCACGATCCAAATCGGGAGGGCGAAAATTTCCCTTATCCCGATTTCTATGTGGACCATCATAAAATCGCCTGCGCGGAAATCATTGAGAATTTTGCAACGCAAAACCGACTTAAAATTTCCAAAAAGGCCGCAGAAGCCCTCTATCTTGGTATCCTTACGGATTCGGGATGCTTTCGTTTCTACGGCACAAATCAGGAAACCTGCGGCTCTATAAAAAGGCTCATGAAACTTGGCGTGGAGCCGATTTCCATTCGTCGGATTGCCTATTACGAAGACCCCAAAACGGCAGACTTCCACAAATATCTTTGCAAGGCTGTGAAACGATTCAAAAATGTTTCTTATGTTTATTTAAGAAGTGAGGATTATTTAAGCCGCGGCATGACCTACGAAGAAGCGGGTTCAATGGTCAACTGCATTGAGACCATTGGAAATCCCGATATTTATTGCTTGTTCACGGAAGATGGGGAAGGCGAGATAAGGGGGGAGCTTCGTTCTGACAAAGGTTTTCCTGTTCAGCCAGTGGCCACTCATTTTCATGGCGGCGGCCATCGCTTTGCCGCAGGCACAACGACCTACTCCTATGAAGAATCCATGAAAGTGGTTGAAGAACTTAGTCAGGTCAAGCGTGTTCTTTTATAATTTCTTTTGGAGGCAACGATATGTACGAAAAGGAACTAGATATGGCGATTCGCGCCGCAAAACGCGCTGAGACAAAAATCAAAGAGATCTATCAAACTGATTTTGATGTGGAAATCAAAGGGGACAATTCTCCTGTTACTTTGGCGGATAAAACCGCGGATGCCATGATTCGTGAGGATTTAGGGAAGGAATTCCCCGATTATGGTTTCCTGACGGAAGAAAGCGCCGACACGAAAGAAAGGCTGAAAAAGCGTGCCGTTTGGATCGTCGACCCGGTTGATGGAACTAAGGAATTTGTGAGCCGCAACGGACAATTCACGACCAACATCGCTTTGGCACTTGACCACGAAGTCGTGGTGGGCGTGATTAACGTGCCAATGCTAAACGTTCTTTATTATGCCGTCAAAGGAAAAGGCTCTTTCCGCTTGACCAAAGATTCCTGCGAACGCATCTTTTGCTCCAAAAGGGAAAAAGACCTTAGAACGGTCCGTTCCATTTCTTTCTTCAATGATAGGGAAAAAGCCTTCTACGAGAAACACAAAGACCGCTTTGCGGGGGAGGCGACGCCGATTGGGGCCGCGAATAAATTCTGCGTGATTGCGCAAGGTGATTATGACTTCTTCTACCGCATGTCTAGCGGGACCAAAGAATGGGATGTGGCCGCCGGTGACTTATTAATCCGTGAAGCCGGGGGTGCGATGGTTCAACCAAATGGGGAGCCATTCCGCTATAATCGCGAAGATGTTTATAACCGAGAAGGTTACGTTATTGCGAATAAAATCGAAAACCTCATTTTGAGGTAGTGCTGTTGATTCTTGTAACTTACTGAAAAAAGTCTATTCTTATAGCCCGAAAGGAGCCAACATGAAAACATTCAATAGTCTTCCTAGGCTTGTTCAGTTCATCCTTCTTCTTATCCCTGGCGTCAACTGGGTCGTCGAACTCTTCGTTCGTATCACCGCCGTCATCGAGAAGCCGAAGGGAACTCACAACATTCTGGGTCTCGTCCTTGCCGTCATCCCCTTTACCGGAACGATTCTAGGGTGGGTTGATCTTGTCTGGGTTATTCTGTACAAGCACCTTCTTTGGGCTAACGACTAAAGAGAACACTCGGCGCGTTGAAAGCGCGCTTTTCAAACGAAAATCGACGCCTGAATGGCGCCGATTTTTTCTTCTTTCTAAATGCCTGCTTTGCTTAAGGCGGCTTCTTGCTTCTTGGCGAGGTAGGCGCTCATCAGGTCTTCTGGCACATCGTCTGTTTTTACGGCCATAACGCCGGGAACTTCTTCCATCAAAATAATCTCAACGCCTGCCGAGATGTCTTCGCCGGCGTACATGCATCCGCTGCAAGCGCCAGTCATCGTGAGGTAAACAATGCCATCGCGGAAACCGATGTACTCGATATCGCCCCCGTCACGTTGGAGGAATGGACGCACTTTATCAATGGTAGCCAAGATGAGTTTTTCCGTAGAGTCTTCCATAAATTTTCGTTCGCTATTGTAGTCAGGAAATTTCCCGTTGCAAATCATACGCTTTTTGTTTGTTATTTTCCTTCCTGCAATATAATGTCCGCGCCCATGGGGAAGGAAAAAGGCAGAACGGCTCTGCAAAAGAAAATCATGGCTGCGGTTTATGAGCTCTCAAACGTCGGGGTTCTCTGCAGCGAGGATGGCCTCGTTCACCTTCTTCAGGGTTCGATAGAGGCAGAGGATTATGTTTCGCTTATTTGCTTCTCCTCTCTCTGCTCCCTTTCTTCAAGAAGAGGCAAAGCGTCGATTCGGAAGCTGATTGAGACGGATGTTCTTTTGTCTTCTTATTCGGTGAAAGGAAAGGGCTGCTTCCTTTCTTTGAATCCTGAATGGGCAAAGGAAGCGAAAGGATATTTGGCTTGGCTATCGACAAAAGAAAAGAAGACAAAGGCGCGCAAAATCGAGTTCATTGAAAGGTAGAAGAGTTATGAGCAAAGAACTTAAGAGATTTGAGGAGTGGTCATTCAAGGTTCCCTCCATTCAGAAAGTGGTTGAAAAAGATAAAGCACTGACCGCGGCTTTGAAAGAATCAAAAAGCGGAAAAGAAGCCTTATCAATTGTGAAAAAGCACGCAAAAATCATGGATTCCGTGGGGAACGAGACAACCCACATCTCCGTTTTGTACTCTTTGGATACAACGAATAAGAAATACGAGAAGGCGATGAATGTCTTGAATGAGGGCCTTCCTCTCATCCAAGCAGAAGACAACAAATGGAACGAAACCCTTCTGAACAGCCCTTATCGTCCTTTCTTGGAAGAAAAACTTGGCTCGTTCCTTTTTAAGATGATGGACTACCAGCTCAAATCCTTTGATGAGAAAGTGATTGATGAAGCCGTGGAAGAGAGCAAGCTCACAATGGAATATGATGCCTTGATCGCTTCCGCAAAAGTGTCTTTCCGCGGAGGAATCTATAATCTTCCCCAGATGGCTAAATTCCTCCAAGACGTTGATAGAGAGACCAGGAAAGAAGCCGCGGAGGCTTATTATTCTTATTTAGACGCGAACATCAAAAGCAAAGCCGAGGACATTTTTGATCGCCTCGTCAAGGTCCGTACGAAAACGGCCAAGAAGATGGGTTATTCCTCCTATACGGAGCTTGCTTACCTTAAGATGAGACGTTTCGATTACAACCAAGAGGATATCAAAAAGTATCGTGACCAAATCAATCAATTTGTTACGCCGATCGCCTGCAAAATCATGAAGGCCCAGTTCAAGCGGACAGGCATTCGCTCCCCGAAGGTCTATGATATGGGTCTATCTTTCAAAGAAGGGAATCCGCTGCCTAAAGGGACTACAAGAGATAAGGTGGAAAGCGCGAAGAAAATGTACGATGAGCTTTCCCCTGAGACGAGTTACTTCTTCAAATACATGGATGACCATGGCGTGATGGACTTGGATGCAAAACCCGGCAAGCAATCTGGCGGATATATGACCTATTTCCCGACCTATCAGATTCCCTTTATTTTCTCCAACTTTAATGGAACCAGTGGGGACGTGGATGTATTAACACACGAATTCGGCCATAGTTTCCAAGCTTATATGGCCAGAGGAATCAAGATTCCGGAATATCGTTCTCCAACCATGGAGGCTTGCGAGATTCACTCGATGTCCATGGAGTTCTTCGCCGAACCTTGGATGAGTCTTTTCTTCGAAGAGCCGAACAAATATCGTTATGTTCATTTAGCGGACGCGATCACCTTCCTCCCTTATGGCGCTACGGTGGACGAATTCCAGCATTGGGTTTATGACAACCCCGATGCTACCAAAGAGGAAAGGGATGCCAAATGGGTAGAGCTTGAGAATAAGTACACTCCCTATAAGGCGGCTTTGTACAAAGGCTGCGACTATCTTGAAGGCGGCCATCGCTGGCTGCTTCAAAGTCATATCTTCGATGTGCCTTTTTACTACATCGATTACACATTGGCCCAGGTTATGGCGTTCGAGTTCTTCAATTTGGACCGGAAAAATCACAAGTTGGCCTGGAAACGTTATTTGAAACTTTGCAAGATGGGAGGCCAATATCCTTTCCGCACCTTGGTGACCAAGGATCATATGAAGGATCCTTTCGAGCCCAGCGTCGTTGAAAAGGCGATCAAGCCTCTTCTCAAGGTTTTGAAATCTTACAATTTGGATTAAAAAAAGCCCATTGGGCTGATAAGTCTATCTTGAGGCCGCCAACTTAAAGAAGCTGGCGGCCAAAAGCCTCTATGGGCTCAAGATAAATTACTGTCTTCTTTTTTCTTTCCGCTTTCCGATGCCTTTTCCAATTGGCTTTCTTTCACTAGGTAATGGTAAAGAGTAGTGATGATTTGCCTTGCCTCGGCAGAAAGGACGGTCAAATCGAGGGTGCTTAAGATATTGTTGACGTTATGGGCCTTCGCGATCTCTTTTAACTTTTCCCTTTTCTCCGGATGGGGCAGATGATCGCCATTTTCCCAGTTGTACATGCTTTGCAAACTGAAATTGCCTTCCTTGGCTATTTGCTCCAACGTCATCCCGCGTTCGTTTACGAGGGCTTTGATTATCAAAGAGTACGTTTCGTCTTTGTCCATAGCCACTCGATGATACACCGCTTTTCAAAAATAATCAAAGTATCTTTGAAATGAATAGTTCATTTTGGCTACTCAGCTCTTCAAAATAAATCCTAAAAATATGCGTGAAAACCTAGGAAAAGTTCATGCATGATAAAATAAGTTCAAAATTATCTTTATATCAAAAAGCGATGTTGAAGCCATGCAAAAGAACATTGGAATCAAAGCAAAAAGGACTTGTTCTTGGAATTTGGTTGATAAAGAAGAAAAGCTCAAATGAAGTCGTACGGATGAATTACACCGATTTTCGTAGAAGGCCATTTTCCTGGCTTGTCGAAGGGCCTAAGAGCTCGATTTCCGAAAGGCAACTTTTGAATTTTGGATCTTTTGAAAGATCTGCATAGTCTTCTTCGCTTACGTTTTCAATGCTTAGCGAGTGCTGTTTGAGAACCTCATGAAGAGCTTTTGAGTTTGCGTTGATCTCTTCGGTTAACATCTTAACTTGTTGATGGCCTTTGAAGCCCAGCCAAATCATGATTACACCCAGGGACAGAGTTCCCCCGAAGGTCGCCCAGGTCAGGATGAAGATAAGGGTTTCCAACCAAGAAAAATTGAAATAGATGTTGATGAGAAGAAACAAGGAAAATAAGGAATAGACGCCGATTAGCATGTCTAAGGAAGCCACCGCGATGCTGAAAGGCTGGTTTTTCTTTTGATAGGACACGTAGTTTTTGATGCAAATGGTAAAACGAAACAGACCATGAGCGATTTGAATGACCAGGACGAAGACGGCGCTTGCTTTGATTTCCTGTTTGCTGATCCAAAAAATGCCCAAGGAAAAAAGCACGCTCAGCGTAGACAAAACAAAGCCTGCGTAGATCAATATCTTGTTTTCGGAAGCCTCCGCAAGCCTTTTATTATAGATGTTGCGGTGGATGGCGTTTTTCCAAAGAAGGGAGCTAAGCCTCAGAGCCCCTAAAGTCAAGTAAATGGAGGCGATTCCGATGTAAGCGATGCTCTGTTCTCGAACAGCCGCTATCGCTGAAACAAGAACCGTCATGAGGCAAGAAGTCACGGCGATGTAATTTCCAATGCTATGTTTGACTCCAAAGCTAACCATCTTCTTGATGCGTGAGATGGTTTGACCTTGCAAAAGCAGAATGGAGAAGAATGCGTTTTGAACGAAGAAGAAAAACAAAAAGGCAATGCTCGACAAAAGATCAGCAAGACTTCTATCGATTATGCTCTTCGAATTCAAAAAGTAGAAAAGCAGGCCAAGGAAGAGAGAACAGCAAACGCAAAAAGAGCACATGTTCTCGCTTGCCATGGTAATTTTCCTTTTATTCTTAGGAAGATAACGGAAAAAGGATAAAGCGATTTCTGCGGAGATTTTAAAGAGCAGAAAGAGCAGAACGGCGTATCCGTTTGCTGCGTTTGAGAGAAAAACCGTGGCAAAGATCCAAACGATTGGATAGAAGGTTTCGGCGATTCCCATGGTGAGGGCTAAGCGTGCTTTGGCCTTCTCTTTTTCTTCGCCTTCCATTCGGCGATTCGCCAAGGTATAGGAGAAGGCATATACCCTGCCGACGGCTTCGAAGAAGAAGAAAGCAGCGATGGGCAAAGAAGCCCCCAATGTTTCTATTTTATAAAAAGCGAAAAATACAAAAAAGGCAGTTGCGTCGAGGGAAAACGCTAGAGACAGCAAGGAGGTTATTAGCCCTTTGATTTTCATCCCTTTCGTATCCATAGGGCTATCCTACCATGTTGAGAGAGAATTACACCCAGGAAGGTGAGATACAAAAAGCCCGCCCGTTGGGGCGAGCTTAGGATTAATGGAAGGCTTTCATCATGAGGGAATTGAGATTTTCGACAAATTGTTTTTTGTCTTCGATCTCAAACCCCTCTAGAAGCATTGCTTCATCGTAGAGCAATTTGCCGCATTTCTGGATTTCGGCGTCATCGGAAATCGATGCAATTGCTTTGAATAAAGGGTGTTCTGCGTTTATTTCAAGGACTTTTGTGGCTTTTGGCTTTTCATTTTCTGTGGCGCCAGGCTGCTCGTCGAGCACGCGTTCCACGTTCATCGACATGCCGTTTTTCGTTGTGATGCAAACCGGGGAATCGACGAGCTTCGTGGAGAAAGCGACATCATCGACTTTGCCAGCGAGCCCCGTTTTCATCTCGTCGAGGATTCTCTTGTGATCCGCGGTTAAGGTATCAAGCTTGGTTTTCTCTTCGTCTGTCAGCGAATCCTTATCTTCGCTGGCGATGTTTTTGAAACCATGCTTGTCGTAATCCATGAGTGCCATGATTGCGAATTCGTCAATCTCCTGGTCAAGAATCAGGACGTCGATGCCTTCTTTCTTGAACTTCTCAAGCTGCGGCAGCATCTTGATCTCCTCTGCGTTTTTTCCGGAGGCATAGAAAATGTCTTTTTGCCCTTCCTTCATCGAGGAGACATAGTCCTTGAAGGAAATGGGCGTTTCGGAATTCAAGGAAGAGAACTGCAGCAAATCCTGCAGGTCATTCTTCTTCATGCCATAGGTTGAATAGATGCCGTACTTTAGATAGTTGCCGTAAAGTTTGAAGAACTTGTTGTAGCGTTCTTTGTCGTTCTTTTGGACGGAAGATAGCTTTTCGAGGATTTTCTTTTCCAAGGAGCTTTCGATCTTGGCCATGAGCGGAGACTTCTGGAGCATCTCGCGTGAGATGTTCAAAGGGAAGTCTTCCGAGTCGACCAAACCCCGGCAGAATTTCAAGAAATCAGGCACGAGCTCCTTGCATTTGTCTTGAATGAAGATGCCTTTGCTATAAAGAGCCAGCCCTTTTTCATAGGAAGAGGAATAAAGGTCATAGGGCGCGTGGGCGGGGATGTAGACGAGGGCGTCATAAGAGATAAGCCCTTCGATGTGGACGTTAAGGGAGATAAGCGGATCCTCGAAATCGTCGAATTTGCTCTTGTAGAATTCGTTAAGCTCTTGCTCGGTAACTTCTTTAGCGTTCTTCTTCCAAAGGGGGACCATCGAATTCAAGGTCTTGTCTTCTTGGACCTCATGGGTTTTCCCTTCGATTTCTTTCCCGTTCTCGTCTTTGTTTGGTTCTTGATGGCTTTCCATCATCTTGATCGGATAGCGGATATAGTCGGAGTATTTGCGAATAAGCTCCTCGATTTTCCAATCCTGGAGATAAGAGGAGTACTTGTCTCCCTCCGTGTCATCCTTGAGGTGGATGGTGACTTTGGTTCCGTGATCGAAATCAACGGAAGCGTCTTCAATCGTATAGGTGTCCTTGCCAGAAGAAAGGAAGCGGTGAGCTTCGCCGCTATGGGGCTTGGAGATCACTTCAACCGAATCGGCGACCATAAAGGAGGAATAGAAGCCGACGCCGAATTGCCCAATGATGGATAAATCCTCCGCCTGTTTGGCCTCTTGATATTTTTTCGCAAAGTCTTTGGAGCCGGATTTTGCGATGGTGCCTAAATTGGTCTCCATGTCTTCTTTCGACATGCCGATTCCGTTATCAATGACGGAGATGGTTTTGGCTTTGTCGTCTTTCTCGATGCGGATCTCCCCACTGATGGAGGGATAATTCGTCGAATCGGTTAGAGAGAGGAAACGATATTTATCAATCGCGTCGCTCGCGTTGGAAATGATTTCCCTCAGAAAAATTTCTTTGTTGGAATAAATGCTGTTAATCATGAGGTCAAGCAATTGCTTGGACTCGGCTTGGAATTCTTTTTCTTCTTTCATTTGAACTGTCCTTTCGAATTCACGTCTAGTAATTTAGTCAATTCTTTAGCACTGTCAAGCCATGAGTGCTAAATATTTAAAACTCGACTTTGAAAAAAGCATCCCTGCCTGAAAAAGAGAAGCCGGAAGAGATATCTAAATAGGGATGAGGATGTTTAAGCGGGAGAGCTGCGTGGTTTCGCCGCCTCGCATCTTTGCTTAAAGACTACTCGACGTGATTCGCTTTAGATCCCCTATTAGTAGCATCGAACTTTTCACCGATGTCGGTTTCTTGGCGCGCGGCTTTTTGACGCCTAGGGTCCGGGGGGTTCACCACGACTTGATGGTAGGGGATGAGAATGCCGTTTTTGGCGAACATCAGATAAATCTCGCGGTTGAGGTCACGGGTTGTTTGGAAACGATTCCCCTCATCGCATCTAGCGATGAAGAAGAATTCGATGGCGGCATCATTAAAGGCTTTGATGCCACGATATTCCGGGCCCATGGTCAAAGCGGGGATTTTGGCCTTTATCTTCGGAAGTTCCTTGGCAATGATGGCTTCGACATGCTCGACGTCTTCGTTGTAGGAAGCCGCGATTGAAATCGTGATAAGACTAGGGGCGCGGGTGAGGTTGGTGACGGTGGTGATGGCTGAGTTGTTGATGGCTTTGACATTGCTGCCGTCGTCTTCGAGCTTGGTCGATTTCAGCCCGATGTCGACCACGACTCCGCGGAAGCCGTCGATAATGACGATATCTCCCACGTCATAGAAATCATCGATTACGATGAACAGGCCGGCGACAACGTCGTTGATGAGGCTTTGGCAGCCTAAGCCAATGATTAGGGTAAGAACGCCTAAACTAGCGACGATCGAGGCAACGTTGACGCCCCAGGCCGTCAAAATAACAGCGATGGCGATGATGATGACGACGTAGTGGATCAAACTCTTGATTAAGGATCCGATGGTTTTGCTGCGCTTCCCCTTCCAAGTGAATAGGCCGATTAAGAAGTTGCAGAGGAAAGTGCAAAAGAAGGCCACGGCGATGGAAGAGAAGGTAATGAGCCAAGCCTGTCCTCTATTGGTAAGTTTGTCTCCAAGGAATTCCCAGCCGTTGGCGTAGAGGCTTTCGCCGTCTTTCTTGTAGCCGAAGGCCCAAACGGAGCCCTCTTTTCCGAAGAGGTCTCCCGCATATATCCAAAGGAAAATGCCGATGAGGATGAAGACAAATAGACCGCAGGAGATAAAGAAGGTTCTCTTTTGCCCTTTGGTTTTTGCTTCCCACCAGCTTTTCGCCTCTTTCCTCGCCCCCTTCTTTGGATTTTGGGCTTTTTTCTCCGCGCTTTGCTGAGCTGAAGCCAATTCCTCTAAGGTCGGCTCTCTTTTTTCTGGCTTTTTCATAAGAACGCTCCTTTCTCATCTATCGAAAACAGTTCTTTTTCACTTTGATAATCGAATCCGTTAGTCACTTTATACCGCCCTTGATAGGCGATTCCAATTTTCATATCCTCGATGATCCCTTCGTAATGGCCCGGGGATGAGATGTCCAAATCGAAAAGGGGTTCGTTTGCTTTTTCCGCCTGGATGTAAAAGGAAGCGGTGTAGTTGCCGTCATTTTTTACATCAAAGGAAAAGGAAAGAATGCTGTTTGCTAAATCGAAGGATGGGTTGGTTATCTCTGGCAGCCCCGTTAAGAAGGGATTGAGGGAGCTTATTCCCAAAACTCCTCCGGTGGCGATGAGCAAAGTGGAGATGCTTAAGGTGATTGCGCGGATCGTTTTTGATCTGGCGTAGGTGGTTTCTTTCCCAACTTCATACACCCCTGGCGCGGAAAGCTCATCGCTTAGAGAGAGATTATCGGTGCTTAAGTCGTTCCACTGCGATTCCATCGGTCTTTGTTATAACAAAGAAAAGAAAAGATGAGTAGCGAAAAAGAACTCAAAATTGCTCGGAAAAATCGGTACGTGTTCGACTCTCGCGTCAGACGCTAACAATTAGTAATTCCCACCACATCGATGCTTTATGGCTTTTCTTTTGCTTGATCTCGCTTATTTAAATGAGATATCTCGCGAAAAAGAGTAGGGGGATTTCGAAGTTTTCGCACGAATGGCAAATAATTGCGTAAGTTTCTTTTCGATGGGCGCGATAAACGGAAGTGATGTCTATTTTTTATAGCGGTCCACTACCAATGCAAATATTTATCGATGAATTTCAATCACCAGTCTAAAAACAAGCCAAACATCGGAAAATAAACCAGCCAAACGTCGGAAAAACATCGCATTATCATCAAATATGCTGAATAATATAGGCGCAAAGGAAAAGAAGTGGGGGCTTCAAAATGAAAAACTATAGAAAGAGGATTGCGGAAGATTTACTTCAAAGAAAACTAGAAGGAAAAGGATCGGTATTGATTGAAGGCCCGAAGTGGTGCGGAAAAACGACTACCGCCGAGCGATTTGCCTCCAGCGTTCTTTATATGGACGACCCAGAGAAAAAAGCACAAAACATCGCTATGGCAGAATTAAGCCCTAAACGTTTGTTAAAAGGGGCCGCTCCGAGGTTGATTGATGAATGGCAACTCGCCCCAAAACTTTGGGACGCAATTCGATTTGAAGTTGATCACCGTGAAAACCTTGGACAATTCATTCTTACTGGCTCTGCCGCTCCTGCGGATTCTAGCGAAATTGCCCATTCTGGAACTGGGCGGTTTACTTGGCTGATGATGAGGCCTATGAGCCTATATGAATCAGGAGATTCTTCGGGGGAGGTCAGCCTGAAATCTTTGTTTGACGGAAATGAAGATATCGAAGGAAGCTCTAAGTTAACCATTGAACGTCTCGCTTTTCTTATCTGCCGCGGAGGGTGGCCGCAAGCGATTGATATACGTGACGAAATCGCTTTAGACCAAGCTTTTGATTATTATGCTTCAGTCGTTCATTCTGATATAAATCATGCAGACAAAGTGCAAAAGAATGCCGAAAGGGTCAAGCGTCTTATGCGCTCTTATGCAAGAAATCAAGGTTCACAAGCGCCTAATACTGTTTTGGCCGCGGATGTTTTCACCAACGATAGAAAGAATATCAACGAAGAGACAGTTGCTTCATATGTTAATGCTCTCCGGAAAATTTTTGTCGTAGAAGATATGCCCGCGTGGAATCCAAACTTAAGATCAAAAACTTCTATTCGCACTTCTGATACTAGATACTATATTGATCCATCAATCGCGGTCGCGGCGTTAGGAATTGGCCCAAATGACTTGTTAAACGATTTGAATACGTTCGGCTTTTTGTTTGAAACGCTTTGTGTTAGGGACCTTCGTGTTTTCACGGATGCGTTATATGGCAACGTCTATCATTACAGAGACAAAGATGGATGTGAATGCGATGCCGTGATTCATCTCAAGAACGGCAAATATTGTCTTATTGAAATCAAACTTGGAGGCGACAGACAAATCGAAGAAGGGGCAAAAAGCCTAAAGGTTGTCGAAGAAAAAATCGATACAGATAAGATGAAAGCGCCTTCCTTTCTCATGGTTTTAACGGGAATTGGCGATTATGCCTATCGCCGCGTAGATGGCGTTTACGTGGTTCCTATAGGGTGCTTGAAAAATTAGGCTAAAACTCTAGGGATTCTTTGATTTCATTCTTGAGAATGGCTTTTTATGGTCGCTTTGGAAGAGTATCATTTTGCCGCTATGGACGAAAAAGAGATGGAAAAGACAGTTGGCAAGCGGAACAAGAAGAACACGCTTGCTACAAACAAGATTCACGTCATGTGCATCATCGCGATTTTTACCGCTTTGATGTGCGTGCTTTCTCCAATTTCGATTCCTATTGAACCTGTCGCGATTACTTTAGCCACCTTTGTGGTTTATCTTCTTGGCGCCGTATTCTCTTGGAAAATCTCGGCGCCTATCGTTCTTTTATATTTGCTGTTAGGAATGGCTGGTATGCCGATTTTCTCCAAATTCCAAGGAGGATTCCAAGTTCTCGCTGGTCCGACGGGTGGCTTCTTGGTTGGCTATATCCCCTGCGTGCTCCTTGAGGCCTTAATCATCGGGAAATGGAAAAGGAAAATTTGGGTTTACCCCGTTGCCATGATTGTGGGCACCGTTGTTCTCTACGCCTTTGGAACGGGTTGGTTCTTAATCTACGGCAAGGGCAATTACGACTTCGCCAAAGCGATGATGCTCTGCGTCGTGCCCTTTTTGCCTGGGGACGCTTTGAAAATCGCCCTCGCCACGCTTGCGGGATTCAGACTCAGAAAATTCATTGATTCTCAGATGGGCTTTCTTTGGGAAGAAAAGTGAAAAAACATTAGAAAAACTTTTTCGACGAGGTAAAAAATCCCGCGTTGCGAAATTAGCATCAACTTTTGTAGCGTGAGTGAAATTGGTTTCCACTTTGGTAGCAATATTGCAAAAGAGTTGTGGCCAGGAGGAAACTTTTTATGACGAAAACTCTTATTTTCTTGAGGGAAAGCCCATCAAGCTTCTGCTCAAATTTTCGATTCCTTGTATTGCTTCGCTACTTATCAGCGCGCTTTACAACATTGTCGACCAGGTCTTCATCGGCAACTCCAATGTTGGGGCAATCGGCAATACGGCGACTTCTATCGTCCATCCGATTATCTGCATCGCCTTGGCTTTTGGCCTGATGCTAGGGGCTGAAACGGCTTCTTTTATATCCATCGCGACAGGCAAAAAGGAAAGCAATAAGGTCGGTAAAGCCGTCGAAATCGCTTTCTCCGCGTTCTTCTTGATTCTTGAACTCAATAAGATGAAAAAGATGGAGAAAAATGGGGCCCCTTTGCTGCTTCCGAAAACTGAATGGATCTATTGATCATGATTGGCGCTTTTTGGCCAAAAGCCGGGAACGCTTTTTGCTATGTGTCTAAAGGAATAAAAAACTGGCCAAAGCCAGAATGAATTTGCCTGGTGCGGGTTGCCGGACTCGAACCGGCATGGGCTCATCACCCGAGGGATTTTAAGTCCCTTGCGTCTACCATTTCGCCAAACCCGCGCGAAGAGGATTTTAACACTTTCATAAAATGGGAAGAACCCCTTAATACGAAAAAACGCCTAGCTCATTGCCAGGCTCTTCCCGCATCTCCTCTCAGTAGAAGAGATGGTCCCCCGCGTGAGGCTCGAACTCACGACCCCTTGATTAAAAGTCAAGTGCTCTACCACTGAGCTAGCGGAGGATCGTGGCTGGGGTGACTGGGATCGGACCAGTGCATCAGGGAGTCAAAGTCCCTTGCCTTACCACTTGGCTACACCCCAATAAAAAGGTGGTGGGCGAAGATGGATTTGAACCACCGAACCCGAAGGAGCTGATTTACAGT
>CAVKPZ010000032.1:0-18989 GCA_963658395.1 Lachnospiraceae bacterium
AGATATCGTTTTGATAACTCGGTTTTCCCCTGATTTTCTTTTGGTATGTCGATCGGGCCAAGAGATCCCTAGAAATGTATTTGCCGTAATATTCTTCTTTGCTGGCGGAGACGGCCTCGACGAATTCGATTCGCTCAAAGGAGCGTTTTGAGATCAAGACGAACTGGGTTCCTAACTTTCCTAGGAACATCGCCTCATTGAGGCTTCTTAACGGCAAAGCGTTGCTGATAAAAGCATGGGCGTAAGAGAAATAGGAATCGTCCGCGCGATAGCCGATCACCGCGTCAAATTGCCCAAGATCAATGGAGAAGTTTTCGATGATGTAATCTCTTGCGTCGACGGCTATTTGCTCTTGGAGGGAAAAAAGCCGGTTCTCTAGGAGCAGGGCAATCCAATTCAGGATGCTGTGCTTTCCGTCTAGGAGATTCAGAATTTTTAGGCCCTCATCCTCAAAATCATAGGTGTTGGCGAAGCCGTTCCTGTTTTCTTTGCAAGCCCATTCTTTCGCCATCTCGATATCTTCCGTGCAATAGAAACCTCTGCCGTAGTCATTGTTTGGCTTCCCTAAAGCAAAACTAGGCTTTTCGAGGACGTGGTCGCTTCCGTGAAATAATCTTTTTTTCGACATTGCGATTGACCTCCTTTGTTTTATTGTTAAAACTATATCATTGCAATGATATAAAAATAAAGTGCCAAGAAATTTTCTTAGAATTCGATTTCATGAGGCTTCGATGAAAAAAATGGCCAATTAAACGAGCTTTTTTACTGAAAGTCTGACAAATCTAATAGGTTTCAATTGCGACGCTCTTGTTCAGCGGAAAGTCTGCAATATAAATGGTTTGAAACTTCTTGGCGAAAAAGCGAATCGGTGGCCCAAAATCTTTCTAATTATCGCTTGCAGAATCTCATCACCGGCATTGGCTGGAAGCTCCGAAAGAGGCGGTTCCTCGCCTAGAAGAGAAACTTCTCGAAGTCTTTGTCGGAGAGGGAGAAGGCATCGTCCCTAATCGTTTCTCTGCCACGAAAAAACACCCTTCCGCCCTTCAGGCGCCGATCGCGAGGGTGTTAGGGCAAACAATTGCGGCCGGCGCCTGAAAACTTGTTTACTCGTTGGCAATTTTACCATCAGGCCGGGAAAGGACGGCCAGCACCGTTTTGGTCCGCCACTAGAAAACTTTTTTACGAAATCTATATCATCGTGGCGATATAAAAAGCAGTAAAAATCGCTTCAAGGTTTCGACCTTGTCTAATATAGCGAACAAATATTAGAATAAACCGTTCGCGATAACAAACTAAATACTAGGAAAAGTGTTTGACATACTAGACAAAAGAAACTTTGAGAAATAAACTTTTCCAAGGAGAATCCTATGAACCATTCTTTGCTAAAACGCATCATCTTGGAGCAACACGAAGTAATCAAAAAGAGCGAAATCGTTGATAGAGACTTTCTTTTTGAGAAAAAAGGCAATTATGTCGTGACCGGCCTTCGCCGCGCTGGAAAATCGACTTTGCTCTATAAAAGAGCCAAGGATCTTGTCCGCGAAGGCAAAGAATGGGGGCAGATTATTTACGTCAATTTCGACGACGAAAGGCTTTTTGGATTTGCCTTGAATGATTTTGATGACATTCTTGAGGTGGCCGAGGAGATTAGTCCTTTGGAGCATTTCTATTTCTTTGATGAGATCCAGAACATCGATGGCTGGGAAAGATTCGCCATCCGCGCGGCCAATCAAGGACTGAAAGTCGATATAACCGGCAGCAACGCGAAGATGCTTTCAAAAGAGATCGAAGGAAGGCTCGGGGGACGCTATCTTTCCAAAGAAGTCTTTCCTTACTCATTCCGGGAATATCTGCGCGCGAAGGGCATCCAAGAAGAGGGCTACACCGCAAAAGAGAAGGGCAAGATGCTTTCCTCCCTTGGCGAATATTTTGCCTTCGGCGGTTTTCCGGAAGCGTTGAATTTCAACGACAGAAGGGAATATGTTTCCAACGTATTCCAGAAGGTCCTTTACGGGGACATCGTCGCCCGGCAGAAAATCCGCAACGAGAATGGGCTGAAGCTTCTGATCAAGAAAATCGCGGAGTCGGTGGGCCAAAGCCTTTCTTATTCTCGCTTACAGAATCTCATCACCGGCATTGGCTACAAGCTTTCGAAGGAGGCGGTCATTGACTACTGCTCTTATTGCGAGGATGCCTATCTGCTCTTCAAAATCCAAAACTATTACGCTTCCTTCTTGGATAAAAACAGCAATCCGAAGTTCTATTTCATGGACAACGGTATTCTCAGCCTGTTCGCAGACGACAAGGCTAGCGCCCTGCTTGAGAACATGGTCGCGATTGAGCTTTATAGGAGGGCAAAAGGGAAGCTTTACTACCTCAAAGGGGAATCCTTGGACGCGGATTTCTATCTGAGTGAGGAAGACGTCTTGGTCCAAGCCGCCTATTCCCTTGAAGAAGAGCCCGCGTTCAAAAGGGAGACTTCCGCATTGGTGAAATACGCAAAGGATGGGCACCCTAACGCAAAGCTGGTCATCGTTACTTACGAAGAGGAAAAAAGCCTGGAAATCGAAGGATTCCACATCAATGTGATTCCTTTGTGGAAATTCCTTCTGAAAGGTATATAAGAAGATAGGGAGCCTATCAAAAAGACCGCGATTAGCGGTCTTTTCTGTATACGTAAACTTTATTTAAGGACGATTAAGGCGCCTTCCCCGGTATCGAGGGTGAGGGGGATATAGTTGCCAGTGACGTCCGCGGATACGCCACGCTGGATGACCTCGTAGCGGTAAGTGTCGCTGAAGTTGAGCTCGATGTCGCTTTTCTCCGTGCGCGAATAGTTCACGACGTAGAGGGCGGTGCCGCCTTGATAGTCGAAGCAGCCAACGATGCAGTCCTTGCCTTCGATGGAAGTTAGCTCCCTCCAGCTGCCCTCTTCGATATAGGCGCCTTCGAGGTCGGTGCTCCCGACGACGTACTTCTTCGCCGTCTCGCCATGGACGAGGATGCCCTCGTTCGAGGACTTCATGAGGACGTGGTCGATCGCCTGGATCTGGGTGTTGGCGCGCTTAGCGTAGTAATACCAACGCGTGAGGTTGCCATCCGCCCCGATGAGACCGTTGCGGTTGTCGAAATCGTAGGTCCCGCCTTTCTCGTAAGCGAAATAGAAAGGCTCGATGAGGGGGAAGTATTGGATGCCTTTGGCCCCGAAGGCGAGCGAGGTGTTGACGTCGAAGAGCAATTCGCCCTCGCTAGGATAGGGGGAGACGGATTCGATCCATTGCTGATCGTCGTTCCATTGCCCGCCGGCTTGTAGCATCCTCCAGTGGGAGACGCCGTTGTCTTTGGCGTATTTGCGGTATTTCGCGAGCAGCCCATAGAGGCCGGAGCTCACTTCCTCTTCGCTTGTGTTCGCCGAGGTGAAGGGGTATTGGGTCGCTGAGAGCATCTTGATGCCCGTGAGCTCATTGAAGAATTTCTGCATGTACTCATCGTAAGTAAGAGGCGAGTCATAGCCGTAGAAGTTGTTGTAGCCTTCCCAGGAGCCTAGGGCGTTAGCGAAGAGGTCATAGCCCTTTTCCTTCACGAGGTCGAGGTCATAGAAGGCCTTGAAGAGGACGGAGAGGTTGTCGATCTCGTGGGAGAAAGGCTCGTCGAGAGCGTGCAGCCCGATAAAGCCTTTTCTCTCCCCGTTGCCGCTGATCTCTTTGATGAGGGACTCTAGGCCGCTCATATCCATGTCCTCAAGGGGGTACTTGGTCGTGTGGGAGCCAAGCTGGCCCATGACTTCGTAGGCCGAGACGTAGTAGCCGATGTGGTGCTCTTCGCAAAGATCGAGGGCTTTCTTCAAGGCAGTGTTCTCCCCGCCGGTGCTCCATCTGTCGATGCCGTAGACGAAGGTGTTGATGCCGCAGTCCTCGAGCTCCTCGAAGATCTCCTCGGTGAGGAAATCGGGCATCGAGTGCCCGTCGACGGAGCCGCCGGAAGAGTAGGGGACGTAGAAGCCCGCGATCGGCATGACCTCGTCTCCCCCGATGATCTCGTAGCTGAGCGAATTGTATGGCTTGGCCTCTCCTTTGGTGGTAGTGACGTAGCTTGCCCCGTCTTGATAAAGGGAGCAGACCTTGCTGATCCCGTTATTGCAGGCGCTTAAAGAGAAAACGCATACGGGGAGCAAGACGAAGAGGGATTTCTGTGCGATTTTGTTCATGGCTCAGCTCCTTTTGAAGAAGAAATAAAGCGAAGCGGAAAGGCCGAGGAGGACGCTAGAAAGGCCTAGGGCGTAAGGAAGCGCGTTTTTGCCTTCGCTCTTCTTGCCGCTTAGCTTATTGCTAAGCAAATCGCCCTCGTCGGGGCTTGTGGTGTAATTAAAGTCGGTTCCCCCGGCGATGCCATTTGCCTTGTAGCCGACGCTCGTCTGCTGGCGATAGCTTTCCGCGTCGAGGTTCTTGAGGGTCAAGTTGTCGATGCTGAAATTGTTCGAGGTGACGTATTTGATTCCGCTAGAGGGCATGGAGGTGTCGCCGAGGGTGAGGATGCGCACGTATCCTTCCTCCGTCTGGCCAAGGTCATAATGAAAGAAACTTTCCCCGTATTCCCCCTCGTCCCACTTCAGGTAAAGATCGACGACCCCGTCGATCATCGTGAGCTTGAGGGTGGGGATCCTTATCTCCTCCGGTGAGAAGAAGCGGTATTCCTCCGGGAGCACGATGCGGTGAAGCGCGCTCCTGCTCGAATAGAGGGTCACGAAAGGCATGTCATTTTGCTTGGTGTGGTCGACGCTTGGGCTGTTCGCGAGGTTCTCGAAATGAATCCAGGTGTGGTACATCCATGTGTTGCCCGGGTCGTCGGTGACGTTGCTTTCGCCCCAGCTTAAGCCGAAGTTCGAGGTGATGGGGGAGAGAAGGTTGCCTTCTTCGTCCTTCTTCGCCTCCTTCTGCATCTCGGGGATAGAGAACTCCAAAGAGAAATTGGAGTACATGTAGCGCGTGGTGATCTGGGAGTTGCCGACGTTGGAGAAATGGAGATAGCCTTTCTCTCCGTCTACGGCGAGGTAACTAGGCGAGATCGGCCCGGCGGAAGAGGAGCTGTAGAAATAGTTCGCGTTGTAATGGCCTTTTTCCTCTTCGAAGGTCTCCGTGTAAGAAGGGACGTTCTCGGGGGAACTGTAGGTGTAGCCATAGACGTTCAGGGAGGAGACCCTGATCTCGTTAGCGCCTTCGCTCATGAAGCCGAAGTAGCCCGAGCCGTTCCCCAGGGCTTTCGCCTCGGCAAGGACCTTGTTTCCGTTGATGGAAAGGCTGTAGGCCCCATCGGTCTCGAAGAGGATGGAGAAAGAGAGGGTCTTTGCCTCTTTTATCCAGGATGCTTCACTCTTTTTAAAGAGGTCATTGGTGATTCCTTCGCCTAGGTATTCCCTCACGGAGAGGAAATAGAAGCCGAATTTGTTCTCGATCTCGATGACTAAGGAACCTTCGCCGTCGTAAGAAGAGGAGACGCTAGGAAGAGCGGAGCAGATGCGGAAAACCCCGCCATCAGCGAGCATTTTGACACTCACTTCGAAGGAGGCGTTATAGACGTTAGCTAGGCCAGCGTCGACGTAGTTATTGATCTTCATCTTGGCGATGGCTTTGCCTTCGCCTAAGACCAGCGTCGAGTCTTCTCCCTTGACCTCGCCGCTTGTCCTTAGATCGCCCGAATTGATGCGCGAATCGACCACGGTTGAGGAGCTCATGGCGTAGCGGAGGCTCGCCCCGGCTGAGACAAGGAAAGAATCGCTAGAGATTAAGCTAGAAGAGGCGGCGAGGCCCAAACCCCCGATGAGGGCGAAGGAGGAGGCGAGGAGAAGCTTCTTTTTGAGCTTAGGCATTGGACCATTCCTCCCAGTTCTCGTCTATCTTCTTGAGCATGTCGCTCCATAGCCCGTCCGCGTTCTCCCTGGCTTTGGGGTTGGCGTTGATGAGCTTCTGGGCGGTGCTGATGTTGGCGATGCAGCTGACGCTGTGATCGCGGAAGACGTAGCTGCTGCTCAAACGATT
Organism: Lachnospiraceae bacterium; assembly: GCA_963658395.1. Classification (GTDB taxonomy): domain Bacteria; phylum Bacillota_I; class Bacilli_A; order RFN20; family CAG-826; genus Alloenteromonas. The sequence goes on from CAVKPZ010000032.1 coordinate 6,036, forward strand.
CATGAGCCCTTCGTATTCGGCGTAAGCGAAGAGCTGCTTGTTCCATTCCGCGTTCTTGCTCCCGTCGTAAAGCGAGCCGTTGTCTAGCCTCACGTTGCTCGGCAGATTGAGCGTGTTCATGTAGGTGAGGACGCTGCTGTCCTTGTAGAAATATTCGAGGAACTTCACCGAGCCTTCGATGCAGTTGCTGTAATTTGGGACGAAGACGTATTGTTCGGCGCTGTTATTGTAGAAGAGGTTCCTCGCTTCCTTGACCCTGGCGAAGTCCTTCTCGCTGACCCCGCTATAGGAGGTCTCCCCATCGTCGATGGCTTGGACGACTTTGGAAAGGGTCGCGTCGTCTTTGATGGATTTGTCTTCGAGCTGCTCGATGATCGAGGAGATGACGGGGGTTTTCATCATGCCTACGTCGGCGGTGGAACTGTTCTCGTTTAGCAGCCAAGACCCGTTGACGGTAAGCGCCGCCGCGCCTTGGAGATAGAGCATCTGGACGGTCGTGAAGTTTTGGCTCGTGCATTGGGGGTGGGTGTTGCTCGGGGTGAGGATCTGCTCCATCACCTTGAAAGCCTCGTAGCGGCCGTCTTTCTTCTCGAAGGCGTCGCGGCTAGGGGAGGTGCCGTCCTCGCCTTTTAGCTGCATCAAGGTGTCGTAATAATAGTCAAGGCCGTTATATTGGGCGGCCCAGACGGTGGAGAGGTAGTTCCAATAGCCGTTGTTGTCGCTGTTGTTGTAGAAAAGCCAGGCGTAGGTGCCCTTGCCTTCCAAATCGACGACGAGATCGCTCAGCTCGTCGGTGGTGCGCGGGAGGGAGGAATCGCTGACGATGCTTCTGTTGTAGACGATGCCTCCGACGGTGTTGCCATAGCTCAAGACGCGGTGCTTGCCATCCTCGGGGTCTTTGGCGGCTTCCAGGTAGCCCGGGTAGAACTTGTCCTTGATGGCTTTGCTCTCGCCTTCGTTCTTGTAATCGAGAACCTCGTCGAGGGCGTAGAACTCGTCGTAATGCTGGAAACTGTTGAGCATCGTGAAGTAGAGGTCGTAGGGGTTCGAGCTGCCGACGTCGAGGCTCTTGATGATGCTAGAGGCGTCGGTAGAGGTCTCGAGGGTGGCCGTGTATTCGCTTTGGCTCGCGTTGAAATCCTCGATGATCTTCTCTAGCCACACCTTTCCTAGGCCCGATTCCCAGGCGTAGATCTGGATGGTTTTGGCGTCTCCGACTTTGGCGGAGCTCGCGCAAGAGGCGAGGGTCGCGCAAGCGAGGGTGCCCAAACTTAGGGCGAGCAGGTTTTTCTTTTTCATTGTCTTAATTCCTCCATGAATCTGATTGACCTAATTTATTCTTTGATGCCTCCGATCGAGACGTTCGACATCAAGGTTTTGTTACAGAAGGCGTATAGGAGAAGAGGCGGGAGCATCGAGATCGCGCAGGCGGCGAAGAGGAGGTCCATCCGGTTCGTATACATCGTGAGCGTCTTGAACTGGTAGATCCCCACGGCGAGGGTGGGCATCTTCGGCAGGTAGATCAAGGCGGTGCCGTAGCTATTCCAGTCGGTGATCCAAAGCATCAGGAACAAGGATCCGAACATCGGCAGAGCCTGGGGCAGCATGACACGGTAGAAGATCTGCCAGGGGTTCGCCCCGTCGATCTGGGCGGCTTCGGCGTAGGTCCAGCTTAGGGACTGGAAGAAGGCGTAGAAGAAGAGGAAGTAGAGGTTGAAGCCGTTGAGCGAGGTAAGAAGCATCAGCCTGCTGTTGATCCAGCCGAGGTTATAAAGCAATTTGTACTGGGCGTTGCTCGTGCCGTAAAGGGGCAAGGTGGTGACGATGAGGACGACGATGTAGATGAGCTTCGCCCCGGGGAATTTGTATTTGGCGGCGGCGTAAGCGAGCCGGCAGGTGACGAAGATGCAGAGGAAGGGGCCAAGGAAAGAGAAATAGAGGGAGTTCAGGATCATCCCGAAGAAGCTCGTCCCGTTGCTTTCGATGACCGAGAAGACGTCGACGTAGTTCTCTAGATGGAGGGGGCTGAAGCCGAAGGGGTTGGAGGCGAGGTCGAGTTTGTCTCTTGCCCCAGAGTAGAAGCACCAGAAGATGAGGTAGATGTAGCTAAGCGAGACAAGTGCCAAGAAGAGGAAGGCCAAGATGCGGAGGACGATCTCCGAGGGGGAAAGATGACGGTCTTTCCAATACCGAGTGAGGCTTTTCATCAGAATTCCACCTCCTGGACGCGCTTATTGAGGAAGAAGCGGACGAAGAGAGCGATGGCGCAGCTGACTAGGGTCAAAAGAAGCCCCAAGGCGGAGGCGCGGTATAAGGCCAGATCGCTGCTCGTTGAGGCGCGCTGGACCTTCATGTAGAGCCAGTTGCTCACGGTCTGGGTCCCGTATTCCCCGCCCGTCAAAAGGAAGACGGCCCCGGTGCAGCCGAAGATCCCGGCGAGGTTTGTGGTGATGAGCATCACGAAGGTCGGCCAGATGATCGGCAGGATGATCTGGAAGAGCTCCCTCACCCAGTTGCAGCCGTCGATCCTCGCCGATTCCAAGACGGCGGTGGGGATGCGGGAGAAAGCCCCGCCCCAAAGGATCATGTTGGAGGGGATGCCTAGCCAAATGAAGTTGAGCAGCACCATCCAATTCGCGAAATCGGGGTCCATCAAAGGCGACTTGATCTGATAGTCGAGATGGAAAAGCTTCGTGAGCATCTCCTGCAGCCAGCTCGCGTTCATGAGCTCGATGTAGAAGAAGGAGGTCACCACCCCGGAGATGATCGCGGGGAGGTAGAGCAAGACGCGGAAGACCTTGTAGCCGAGCACCTGCTTATAGATCGCGTAGGCGACGATGAGCCCGACGAAGAAAAGGCCGATTTGGATCGCGAAGGTGATGAAGGTGTTCTTGAAGGCGACCTGGAGGTCGTCGATTTCGACCGTGCTGCCTTTGGTCATCTTCTCAAAGACCCATGTGAAGTTCTCAAGCGTCCATTCGACCTTCCCCCCGACCGGCTTTTGGAAGGCCATCAGGAAGGCATCGAAATTGACGTAGACGTAGAAAATAAGGAAGTAGACGACGGGGATGAGAAGGCAAGAGACGATGAAAAGATTCTCTTGCCAGGTGTTTCCCTGCCTCTTTTTCTTATGGGTCTTGTTTCTAAAGAGCGTAGCGACCATTTTCATGCCTCGAAGGTGATGGAAGTGAGATAGATGTGGCCCGCGAGGTCGCCGGGGACGTTCAAGACGTTGGTGCCGAAGTTCATCTCAAAGCCGGACTCGGAGAAATCCATGTTGCTCAAATCGGAATAGGTCATCTGCTGGGCAGCGTGAAGCCAGCCGGCCCCGAAGCCCTTCCTTTGGTATTCCTTTTGTTCCTCATTCCATTGGTAGGAGTAGAAGTCGTAGTTGACGTAGAAAGAATCCGCGCGCCCATCGTTGATCTTGGAAGGAATGCCCTCGTAGCTGTTCGTGAAGGTCAGCTTGATCTTCTTCATGCCTTTCTCCTTCTGGGATGCCATCAGCTCCTTATTGATGTAGCAGACATAGGAATTGTTGTCGCTTTCTCCGAGGTAGTCGATCTTCCAGCCGATGCCAGGATAGTAGGCGACGTTGCTATTGTCTTCTCTTCCCTCGACCCAGGTGTGGGGGTCCTCGTAGGAATAGAAAGAGATGAGATTGCTAAAAAGCGGGAAGGAAGAAGGGGCTTCCTCGACGTCGCTAGGGACGTCGTGAGTCAAGGAGAAATGTAAGGAGCCATCGCTAGAAAGGTTCTTAGAAGCGTTCCCTTCCTCATCCGCGAGTTCCATCTTGAAGAAGGAAGAGAAGGCGTAGGCCTCGCTCCTCTTGGTGGTGAGGCTTTTCTTCTTCGAGCCGTAGGAGAAAGCGAATTTGCGCGGGGTCGCGTCGTTGCTTCCGACGGTGAAGCCGATCGAGGAGACGTTCTTCGAAAGGAGGTAGGAGACGTCGTCCTTGTCGATTTCTCCCTTGAGCTCCTCGCCGGAGGAAGCGCTATAGACAAGATGGCCGTAGTTCTCGTCGTCGACGAAAGGAATGACCTCGTCCTCGTCATAGAAGCAGAGGTAATTGGCCTTGTGGTAATCTTTCCCGCAGGAAGAGCAAACGCCATCCTCCCCGAAGGAGTGGGCCTTTCTTTTCTCGCCTCCTCCGAAATAGGCTTCCTCCCCGCAATTAAGGCAGGCTTTCTTGGTGTAGGAGCCGTGTTCGCAGGTGGCGTCGACATTAGCGGTTGTTACGAAGCTATGGCCTTTCTTGTCCACGAAGCTGTCTTTGTAGTCCTCGTTGCAGGTAGTGCAGTGATGGAGGGTGTAGCCCTCGCTTTGGCAGGTGGGCTCGACGGTCTTGTCTTTGCTTGCGTCGGGGCTATGGCCTAGCGGGGCAAGATATTCGGTGACCATGCTTTCCCCGCAGCTCGTGCAGTATTTGCTGACAGTCCCATACTGCGTGCAAGTCGGCTGGACGGTCTTGGTCTTGCTCTCGTCGAAAGAATGGTCCAAAGCGGCGGTGTAGGTCTTGTAGTTCGCTTCGCAGCGGAGGCACTTGTAAGAGGTGTAGCCAACGTGAGAGCAGGTGGAGACGACGGTCTCGAATGGCTCATAGGTGTGCCCCAAGGCGGCGAGGTAATCCCCTTTGCTGATGGTCTTGCAGTCGCTGCAGGTATAGACCGAATAGCCTTGGTTCACGCAGGTGGGCGCTATTTTGGCGTTCAGCACGTTTTTGTGGCTCTCCGTGGCCGAAACGAGCTTACCGCATTCAAGGCAGGTGCGGTCTTCACAGGCGTAGGTGCCGGCTTTGAAGGAGTGCGTGTGCTCGGAAGAGCTGGAGGTGGGGGTTTCGCCCTTTCCTCCGCAGCCAGCGAGCGCGAATCCTAATAGGCCTAAGGCGATGAGTTTTTTGCTTCCTTTCATGTTAGGCTCCTTTCTTGGTGTCCCTGGGGTGAAATTCCCCGTTTTCATAGATTGGTCTTATCTCGTAATCCTTGCTTTCGACGAAGGCGAGGTATTTGTCGATGGGGAAGGTTTCTCTGGCTTGGGTGGCCCCTGAGGCGATGCAAGCCCTTCTGAATCTTTCCATCATTATATCTCTTTCTGATAATGAACTAGTGGGATAGTACTCCTTGAAATTGAGGTAGAGGGCATTGAGGGGAGTGGTCATCACCCCGTAGACCCTCTTCTTCAGGGTCTCTTTTCTTTCCTCGTTCTCGGGGGAGCTTTCGATGTCCTTGAGCCCGCCTTCTAATAGCGATAGCCCGAGGGTGACGACCTCCAGGGGGAGATTCTCGGGATAGATGGGGTTGCCCCAGGTCGCGAAGCGAAGGTCCTTGCCCTCTGCTAGCAAGGCCTCGTAATGCTCGTGGTAGAGCGAGATGAAGTTCAGCACTTTCGCGGCTGCGGGGCCGTAATAGGCATCGACATATTCTTTGAGGAGGGCGAACTGGTCGAGAGTGAAATCCCACATGAGGCGCGTGTAGACGTAGCTTCTGAGGTTCGCTTGCCAGTTATGGCTCTCATCGTGGCAGCCCTGCATGAGGAGGTATTCGAACCCCGCCTCTTGAAAGCCAACGACGTTCTGCTTGATGACGTGGAAACTGTCGACAAAGGCGTAATAATTCGCGAAATCCATGTCGTAGCCCCAGAACCAGAAGCGCTTGGCGACCACTTTCCATTCCCTGAGCTTCCTCTTCACCGAATCGAGTTGCTCAGGAGAGAAATAGGAATGGCACATGTTCCCGAACAAAGCCATCTGGACGATCAGGTTCTCGTCGGCGACGACGCTTGAATCAAGAGGCACGATCTTGCCATTTTCCTCTTTCACGGGGGCCTCGGAAGAGTAGTCGTAAGCGAAGGTGACGAGCTTGATGTCTCTTCCTAGAGCCTTCTTCGCCCAAGGGTGGAGGGAGCGGATGATGGCGTTGCAGAAGCGGATGAGCAAGCCAGAGCGCTTGTATTTCTTCGTTAGCTCCTTGTTGTGCTCATCGTTGAAATACTCTTCCCCGTCTTCCTGGGTGAGCGAGAAATAGATGCAGTCAGGATGGGCGATGATGTCTTTCTTCATCTCCTCGATGACGGCTTTGGCGACGCTTATGTCTTTGCTCTCGTCGAGACTGCCGTCTTCATCCCTTATGCCGTTTGTGATGTCGATGGTCTTCACGGGGGTAGAGCCCGACATGATGTCCTGGTAGAACTCCGGATGAAGTTCCCCATAAACCTCGAAAGGGCAATAGAAGCGGAAGTTGTGAGAGATGTTCCTGCCGTATACTGGGGCGCTCCCGCCGTGCTCCTCATCGAGCGAGGTGTAGACGTCTAGGGCCCTCGTCTTGAGGAAATTGTCTTGCTTGGGGCCGAAGTAGCCTGAGTCGCGTTTATCGTCGTAGCTTTTGCCGACGAGGTAGTTCCTCATCGCAAAAGGAGGGTTCACGACCCTTTCCTTGGGGGCGGGGATCTTGCCTAAAGAAGGGACGAACTCCTCGTCTTCGGCGAAGAAGCGGCAGCCGAGGTCGTCTTGAAGGTAGGTGACGACGCTATAAAGGAGCCCGCGGGGCGATTTGGCGAGGAAGACCGAGCTTCCTTTTTCATTGAAATAGCAAAAGCCGTCCTCTTGGGTGATCGCTCGTCCTTTTGCCTCATAGGAGGGGCGATCCTTCAATAGGCAAAGGAGGATATTTTCTTCGAGGAGGCCCCCACTTTGGGCGAGATAGCGCTCCAAAAAGCGCTTCGCGTAGAGCGAGGCGGCGTCCTTGCTTGTGGTCATGATCTCCATCTTGCTCATAGGGGAGGGTTTGGTTGATTAGAAACTTAGCACGGCGACAAAAGTTTTCCGTTTGCTAGCCCTTCCATTCCAATTATTGGCAAAGCGCTTACATGGAAGGATAAGGATAGTTTCATGAAAATGCGTTAAAGTCAGTTCTTGCCTTTCATTGTTCGTTCAAGTTAGCATAATAGAAACAGCGGGTAGAGAGAATGGAATGGAAGAGCGCGAATACTGAAAACATCCTCACGATGGAGCCGATGCCCTGTCCTTTCCATACTTTCTTAGCGGACGATTGCTCCTATTTGCTGCACCGCCACCAGCATTATGAGGCTTTCGTGGTGATCCTTGGCAAGGTGGAGCACACCGTCAACGGGGTGAAGGAGATCCTTCAGAAGGGGGATACGATGCTCATCTTCCCGGGAGCCGTGCACACCTTCCGTGCCTTGGAGGGGGAGAAGTGCACCTATCGGAACCTCCTTTTCCGGCAGGACATCTATTCTTTCGCCGCCAAGGCCCTCGACGAGCAATATTTCCTCGACGCGGAGAGGAAGGGCTATCTCAAAGCCCATCTGACCTCCCCTCAGATCGTCTTCTTGGAGGATAGGGTGAGCACTTTGCTCGCCTCGACCGTGGTGAGCCACCGCGCGACCTTGGAGAAGCTCGTCGCCGTCTATTATCTTTCTTACCTCTATAGCTACATCCCGGAGAACGACGCCTCCTCGACCCCGTTTTCGAAAGCGACGATGGACGCGGTCGCCGAGCACTTCAACAAACCCGATGCCTATGAGCTCATCCGGAAGCAGATCGGCTACAACGAGAAGTATTTCTGTCAGAAGTTCAAGAAGACCTTCGGGATGAACCTCGTGACCTACATCACCCAGAAGAGGATGGACTACGCGGATTATCTATTGAAGACCACCTCGATGACCATCGTCGCGATCGCCGACGAAGTGGGGATCGAATCCGTTTCTCATTTCCATAAGCTCTATTACAAAAAGTTCGGGAGGACCCCGGCGAAAGCCCGGAAAGAGGGATCGAATTAGTCCTCTTTCTTGTTTCTGCGCCGAATGCCCCGGTCCACGAGCTCGGGGTATTTTTCTTTGTTGATGAACTTGTCGAAGAGGTAGCTCGAATACAAGAAAAAGCCTAGGAAGAGCAATGGGGAGACAAGCAGCAAATAAAGGAGGATCAAGGCGTACTTCAGCACCAGATCCGGGATGAGCTCGAAGAAATAGGCGGAGAGGAAGGCGAATAAGGGGATCAGGTTCGTCAGGAACGCCTTCGGATAGAGCCTAAAAGAGAGGGAGAAGGTCTCGCTTGCTTTGGTCGAGTAAGTCCCAATCACGGGATAGGCGAACATTAGGCATGGGAAAACGATTAGAGCGAAGACGCCTAAGGGGATATTGCTTAGCAAAGAAGAAGGGTTGTTGACCCTGAAAAGATAGCAAATCGAGAAGAAAAGCCCGATGAGGAAAGAGAAAAGGAGACATTGTCTCACGTTTTGCCTGACCCCTTTCTTGAAATCGTCCCAGAGAAAGACGGGGTCCATGTAGCATAGCCGCTTGATGATGCGGAGGCTTCCCGCCAACCCGATTCCGAAGATCGAGGTCAAGAAGGGGTTTAAGAGAAGAAAAAGATAGTGAGGCCAGCTTGAGCTTTCTTCCGCGCTTTCTAGGGCGATGAGCTCATAATCCAAGAAGAAGTGGGCCGCGAGAAAGGGAAGCGCGAAGACGATGAGGGCCCCGGAAACGAAGAAAAGCTTCCGGAACTCGTTCTTTAGGATGTCACCGAACAGGGCGGGGCGGGAGGAGGGGAGCTCTTCTTCTAAGAAATCGTTGGTTTTGATCTTACGCTTGAAGAGTTTCATAGGAAGGCCCTCACGATGGTAATATCCCCATCCAAGGAGGAAGCGTTTAGCTCCCCCAAATGAAGGGAGGTCGAGCGGAAGCAGGCGTAGAACTCCTCGCTCCCCCCGAAGCCCGCAGGGGTTATTCTAATCCCGTACTTGATGCCCTCGTCTTCATAAAAAGAGAGACCCCCGCCGAAGATATTCTTAACTTTGGCTTCGTCTAAAGGAAGCATCAAAGAGGAGCAATTCACGCTCTCCAAGGTGGATTTAGGGAAGAAGAAGAGATCAGCCTCAACGTCCCCATAGGTGCCTAGGACCTGAGAGAAATAGGGGTCAGAAGGCGTGAGGAAGCGGTAGCTCAGTTCCTTTAGATATGTGGGCTTCGCCTCGCTTAGCTTGCTCTCCCAGGCGGGGTAATCGATGGTTTCTGCGACGAGAAACACATCGATTTTCTCCTCTTCTTTGCTCTTGCCTAGGAATGCCCCGGCGAGGCTAGAAGAGATGACCCCTAGCGAGGCGACGGCTAGATAAGCTACCCAATTCCTTTTTAGATAAGAGGCGATCCTATTCATGGCTCTCCTCCCAGCCGCTCACCCAATTGCCTTGCAACTCTAGGCGATAGGAACGTCCTTTTAGGAAGGGGATCTCCCCGAAGCCTTCATACCAAAGCAAAGGGTCGCCGTCATCGAACTTTAGCTTATAGGAGGAGAAGTGCTTGTCTAAGGTGAAAGAAGAGCAGGAGAGATAAGTCCTTTTGACCTCGGAGGGGCTTTCCTTTTGGGCGGCCCAAAAGGAAAGAAGATAGGAGACGAAGAGGAAACGCTTGATTAGAAACGTCGCCAGAAAGCCGAATCCGATCAGAGAAAAGAGGGAGAGAACGTAGAACCAGGCTTTTCCTAAGACATCGTAAAAGAGGATGGACAAGGCGAATCCTAGAATAGATAGGAAGATAGATAAGATTCCAAAAACTAGGCACGGGACCTTTTGCCTTGAAATCCTATTCAAGTAAGGGGAGAGGATATCATTCATGGGCGCTTCCTCTTAGCTCGTTGAGAATCGGGCAGGAATAGGAGTCGAGGGCCTCCTTCGGGCCTCCTTCGAAAGCCATCCTCCCTTCGTCCAAGACGAAGATCTTGTCCCCGAGGTTTATCGCTTCCTGGAAATCATGCGTCACGTAGATGACCGCGGGATGCTCTTTCAGGAAGATCTTTTTTAGGAGGAGACGCGTGTCCATTCTCCTTTGGGGGTCGAGGTTCGACAGGGGCTCGTCGAAGAGGATGGCCTCCGGGTTCTTGATGAGGGCGCGCGCGATCGCGACCCTTTGCTGCTGGCCTCCTGAAAGGCAACGCGGCTTTCTGCTGAGGCAGGGAAGCAAGCCTAAATCAGAGGCGATCGAGGTGACCCTTTCCTCGATTTCCTTCCTAGGGGTGCCTAGCAGCTTCAAAGGGAAGGCGATGTTCTCGAAGACGCTGAAGTGGGGGTATAAGGAGTATTCTTGGCTCACGTAGGCCATGTTCCTTTTGTCCAAAGATAGACCCGAGATGGAATTCCCGTCGAAAAGGATATCCCCTTCGTAATCGAGTTTTCCTAGCAACGCACGAAGCAAGGTCGTTTTGCCGCACCCCGATTTCCCTAAGATCACATTTACCGTACCCTCTTCGAAAGAGGCATTTAGCCCTTTGAGAACGGGGGTTTCTTTGCCTTTTTGAAAATAGGATACGGAGAGATTATCGATGAGGATCCTGCTCATGAAGGTATCTTATCTTCTTTTCGCTTCGCTTCCAGTGTCTAGCCAAAAGAAAACCCTTCTATTTGGTTAGAAGGGTCGACTTGCATGAGCGATATTAGGCTTCCGGGGAGGAGATGACGCAGGAGGTTATAGAACCGATGCCGACTTCAAATTTTGCATCCTCGGAAGAAATTTCTGAGGTTGCTCTAGTAAAATCGTGATAACCGATAAGCGTATAATTCTTATATATGTCTAGCCGGACCGTCGCTTCATCCTTGATCGTGGCCGAAAGGCCAATGATGGATCCTGCCTTCAATTCGTCATTGCTAAGCTCACCCTTATTGACGGTGGTCATATATGTGCGAGGGTCTGCTTCCTTGTAACCCGAGGAAGTTCTTTCGGCGACGCGGACGCCACTGCCACGGAGTTTGAATCCATAGCTTCCAATGAAAACATAGGTCTCGTTTTCAGTGAAAGTTTCTGTTAATTTTACCATGTAAACCTTCCCGTCATATCCGCCAACGCTGGATATGGCTTTTGTGGTCGTACTATTCAAAGTGATGTCGCTTGAGCTGAAGTCGAAAGGAATGACGTAAGGGGCGATATAACGGTCGTCGTCAGAGTCGATCGCAAACTTGGCGTCGTGGGTTTCGGTGGTGATTTTGCCCACGCTTGGCGCGCTGAACATCGTTTCGTGGTTGGTGCAGCAGACCCAGTATTCCTTCACTCCGTAAGTGGTTGAAGTCGGGTTGACTTGCGCGTAGTGGTGGATGGTGCAAGCATCGGTGTGCTCGTGATCGGTGGCGAGGGCTTGGCTGGCATTGTTCCCAAGACTAATGCCCGCGATCGCGCCCAAGGCCAGGATGCTAGCGCCTGCGGCGACGCCCAAAGTTTTGTTTTTCATGTATAAAACCTCCTAAGGCTCGTATGCCTTCAATCTAACTGGAAGGGCTTACATCAAAATGTCGCTTTGGTACTGAAACGTGCTTTTTTTTCATCTGTGGAGCGTTTCTGAAACCGATTTTGGACAATTTTGGCTGGCAAAAGATATTTTTTGATCAAAAACCGGCCGAAAGAAGGCGTTGCCAACGCTTTATGAAAACCCTCCCGCTTTTTGGCGAGAGGGTTAAGCGCATCCGAGCAGAAAATCAGTCAATCCACGAGTATTCGAAGGTAAGGGTTCCCCCGGTGGCGGAGGAAGTATCGAATCTCACCGCAAATCCTAATCCATCTCCCTCATCGAAGGTTATATTTTCCTCGTAAACGTAAACTTCGTCCGTCTCTTGGAAACTCGTCCCAATATTGACCCAGCCCTTGCTGATAAGCCAATTGCAACGCAAGAAATCGGATTTTGGCTTTAGAGATGAGATTATCTTGATGTCGATCCCTTTGTGTGACGTGGAATTCGGGAAAGATATATTGGCCTGGTTCCCTGAAGCAGTTACTGCGTAATCTATGAGAGAAACGCGCGTTTTTCCACTTTCCGAGAAGGGGAGAGGCATGATGCTATAAGAGGCATCCCCATACCACGAGCTATTCAAATCATAATCCAAACGAATCGCGTAGGCGGAGGGGTTCGCAAACATCAAGTTCAAAGCCCCCTCTTTATAATAGTAGTCACTATGAAGTCCGAAAATATTGGCCACACCGTTGTAGATTAAATTCGAAAATCCTTCTGAATTTTTCTCTTCCGTGCCATCGGTTTTCGCAAATTTGTAGCCTACCCAATTATTTCCAGCGGCGTTTAAGGTGTTGATTTGCTCTGTTGTGTCAGCCGCTTCTTCCCTAGACCCAGTCGTTTCATTTTTGACAATGGCCACGCCTTGAGAGAGCTTTTTGAAATATATCGGCCTCAAAATCGGATATTGCGCCCCTTGAGAGGTGACCGAAGCCCAGCCTTTGCCCATAAGGCTTTCTGGAATCTCGGCCGCTTGCGCCCATTGCCCAAGACCGCAGTTATCGATGACAAGTTCTCCGTTTTCGATTGCAACATACTTGTTTGCGGCAGTTCCTCCTCCCCAAGACTCGGTAGCTGCGGATTTAAACAAAGCGAAGTCGGAAAGAGTCAGATTGGTGCTCACGAGATCGTCGGTATGATTCGCCTCAAGTTTCAAGCCTTCCCCGGCTTCGCTGAAACTTTTTAGCCAAAACCGATTGTCTTGATTGTTTTTGTAGCGCTTGGAGTAGCTTGCCCAAGTCGGACTCTGTGTTCCACAAATATTCGTCACCTCGCTTGACTCAGCGTTGCTATGGAACTTCATGTGGGTGTAGCCATGGGCGTAGGCATCTTTGATTACGCTGGCTTTGATTTTGATGGCGCCGGTTGGGGAGGTTACTTTCCCATCGGCAACCGTCACCGCGGTTTCGTAAGCCGTCTGAGTGGAGAATACCTCCGGGAAAGTGTAGGGGGCGATATAGCGGCTATCGGTTGATTCTATTGAGAAACTCTCGTCGTGGGTGGCGTCGCTGATGTTCCCGACGCCGGGACTAGAGAAGGAAACCGTGTGGGTAGGGTCGTTGCAGCAGATCCAGTATTCTTTGACTCCGGATTTCTCCGAGGTCGGGTCGACCTGCGCGTAATGCATGATGCTGCAGCTCGCCCCATGGGTGTGGGTGGTGGGC
>CAVKPZ010000033.1:0-18905 GCA_963658395.1 Lachnospiraceae bacterium
GTAGACGCCGGTCATGACGTTGACGGCGCCAAGCTCGGTGAGCTGGCCTTTCTCATAGCCTTGCAGCTCGGCGCGGTTCTCTTCTTCGTAAAGGAACTCGTAGGAAGGGTTGTAGATGACTTCTTTGACATCCACGATGCCATATTGGCTGAGATCGATCGGATTCATGGGTTTTCCTTTCATTTATTATCCTTGGGGTGAAGGGTGGCTTCCCCCGAAGAAACTGTTTTGATGGCTCCGTTAGTTTCAAGGAGGAGCCTGCCTTGCTTATCGATGCCTCTAGCGATCCCGTTTAGGTTCTCGCCGTAATAGTCGAGGCAAATCTCTTTCCCAAGGAGGTAATCGTGGGAAGAGAAGTAATCAAGGGACGTTGCCAGGCTAGTTAGCCTAGGCTCAAGCTCCTCGAGGACTTCTTTGACGAGGCTACCCGTCTCGACGAGCCTTTTGCTGCAGAGGTAGAGGCTCGTCGCATTGTCTAGCTCAGGGGGGAATCCCTTGTTGTTGACATTGATCCCAACCCCGATCACGACACCGAGGAACTCGCTCCCTTCGTAAAGGCTTTCTAGGAGGATGCCCGCGACCTTTTTGCCGTCTAGATAGACATCATTGGGCCACTTGAGCATCGGCTTCACGCCGTGCCTCTCTAAGGCTAAGGCCACCGCCTCCCCCGTTACGATAGGGAGCAAAGAGAGGGAAGAGGCGTATTCCTCCCCTTTTAAAAGCAAGGAGAAGGTCGCGGAGTCTTTCCCTCCGCTCCAGCTCCTCCCAAGCCTGCCATGGCCCTTAGTTTGGTTTTGGGTGGCCACGACGGTTTTGGAAGGGAGGGAGAGGTAGTTCTTCTTGATGTAGTCGGAAGTGCTAGGAAGCGAGACGAAGTTGAGGAACTGGTAGCTCATCTTACTGGAAGAGCATGATGAGCAGCCCCGCCGCGACGGCGCTGCCGATGACTCCGGCGACGTTAGGCCCCATCGCGTGCATAAGCAGGAAGTTGCTCGGGTCCTCTCTGACCCCTTCTTTCTGCACGACGCGCGCCGCCATAGGAACGGCAGAGACGCCCGCCGCGCCGATCATCGGGTTGACTTTGCCCTTGGTAATCCAGCACATGAGCTTGCCGATCAGCACGCCTCCGGCGGTCGCCGTGATGAAGGCGATGACGCCGAGGGCGAAGATGAGGAGGGTCTTCGCGTTGAGGAAATTCGCCGCGGTCGCGGTCGCCCCGACGGTGAGTCCGAGGAGGATCGTGACGATGTAAAGAAGCGAGTTGCTGGCGTTTTCGACGAGCTTCGGCACGACGCCGCTCTCCTTGATGAGGTTCCCGAACATCAAGCAGCCGATGAGCGGCGCGCAGCTAGGAACGATGAGGGTGACGAGAATCGTGACGATGATCGGGAAGAGGATCTTCTTGGTCTTCGAGACGGGTTTAGGCATCTCCATATGGATCATCCTCTCCTTCTTCGTGGTGAGGAGGCGGATGACCGGAGGCTGGATGAAGGGGACGAGGGCCATGTAGCTATAGGCCGCGATGGCGATGGAAGAGAGAAGCTCAGGCGCGAGCTTCGTGGTGGTCAGGATCGCCGTGGGGCCATCCGCGCCGCCGATGATGCCGATGGAGCCGGCCTGGGCGGCCGTGAAGCCGCAGGGGATCGCAAGGAGGAAGGTGAGGAAGATGCCAAGCTGCGCCGCGGCGCCGAGGATGAGCGTCTTGGGGTTAGAGATGAGCGGCCCGAAGTCCGTCGTCGCCCCGATCCCTAAGAAGATAAGGCAGGGGTAGATCTCGAACTTGATGCCGTAATAAAGGTAGCCGAGGAGTCCGCTATAGGAGGTCGTGGTGAGGCTAACGTCCACCACTTGCTCGCCGTTTGGATAGATCATCCCAAGCAAGCCTTCATAGTACTTCGTCGTGTATACGGCCGTCGGCACGATATCCCCGATTTGATAGACCTTATCGCCCACCGTCTCAACGGTGGTGGCGATGTGGCTGTAGCTCGTCTCGAAGATGCCGCTAAGAGGCAAATTCGCGAGCAGCATCCCGATGCCCATCGGGATCAAGAGGTAAGGCTCGGCTTCTTTCCAGATGGCTAGGTAGAGGAGCAAGCAGGCGACGGCGATCATGATGACGTTTTTCCATCCGCCGTCCATGAAGAACTGGCTGATCCCCGTGCTGCCCCAGAAACCCTGGAAGAAGCCGCCCAAGTCATTGGCTAAGGCGAGGTTCATACTCTTTACCCGATGACGACAAGCGCGTCTTTGGCGTTGACGCTACTTCCTTTCTCGACGTTGATGGCGAGGACTTTGCCGTCAATCGGCGACTTGATCTCGTTCTCGAGCTTCATGGCTTCGAGGATGAGGAGGTTGTCGCCTGCCTTCACGCTGTCCCCCACTTTCACGAGGATATTGAGGATGGAGCCCTGCATCGGGGCCTCGACGGTCGTTCCGCTCGCATTGGAGGAGACAGCAGCCGGGGCAGCTTCTTTCTTCGCCTCGGGGGCCGGAGCAGCAGCCGGGGCGCTAGCTTTCACTTCTTTGGCCTCAAGCGGCTCGGTCTCGCTGACGGAGAGGATTTTGACCTCGTAGGTCTTGCCGTTCACTTTGACTTTGTAGATTCTCATTTTTTCTTGTTCTCCTGTTCGATCAGTTTGCAGGAAGCGACCTTGAAGTCCTCCTTGCAGGTTTTGCGGTAATCGATGGAGGCGACCAGAATCGCCGCCATCATGTCTTCGTCCGCCTTCGTGCCGTCTTTCATGGTCACGGTCTCTTTGACATCGAGCGCCTTGATGCGGTTCATGCCCTCAAGCAAGAGGGTGATGACGATAAGAACCACGAAGACGACACCGATGCAGAGCAGCGAGATCCATAGGGCGTCGAGGAAGTCATTGACCTCCCACATCGGCTTGGTTTCTGCTAGAGCGATCATAGGCTAACGGAGAAGTTCTCCGCCTCCAGCCCGTATTTCTTCTTGAGGAAGGCGATGGCCACCTGCTCGAAGAGGGCAATCGAGAGCACATCCTCGTCGCATTTGGCGATTTTCTTGTACTCTTTCTTGAGCTTTTCGAATTCCGGCTCAAGCTTGTCCGCGGGGCGATAGGTGATGACCGGGTCGTCCCCGATGATCTTCTTCTGGACCTCGGGGTCGATTGCAGCAGGCGCCTTGCCGTATTGTCCGTGGAGGTAATCCTTGATCTCCTTTGGGACCATCTTGTAGCGCTCGCCGGTGATGACGTTCATAACCGCCTGGGTGCCGACCATCTGGGAGAGCGGGGTCACTAGAGGCGGGTAGCCAAGGTCTTTCCTGACCTGAGGGACTTCCTTGAGGACCTCGTCGAATTTGCCCATGGCGCCCTGCTTGTCTAGCTGCGACATGAGGTTCGAGAGCATGCCCCCGGGGACCTGGTATTTCAAGATTTTGGGGTTCACGAGGAGCGCCTTGGGCTTGAGGGTCCCCTTCTTGAGGTATTTCTCGACGATCGGGTTCAGAATTGAGGCGGCCTCGTCGAGTTTGTCTTGGTCGAGGCAAGGATCGTATTCAGTGCCTTTAAGGCAATAGTTGAAGGCCTCGGTGCAAGGCTGGCTGGTGCCGCCAGAAAGCGGGGAGAGTGCGGTGTCGATGATGTCGACTCCCGCCTCGATCGCCCTGCGGTAAGTTAGCTGGCAGACGCCCGCGGTGCAATGGCTATGGAGCTCGATGGGGAGATTGGTCCCCTTCTTGAGCTCGGCGATCAAGGTGTAGGCATCCTCGGGGAGAAGCACGCCCGCCATGTCTTTGATGCAGAGGCTGTCCGCGCCCATCTTCTCGACTTCCTTGGCGAGCTCCACGAAGTATTCGACCGTGTGGACCGGGGAGGTCGTGTAAGAGAGGGCGATCTGGCAGTGCCCATGGTATTTCTTGCAGGCATCCACCGCGCTTTTGAGGTTGCGCACATCGTTTAGCGCATCGAAGACGCGGATGATGTCGATCCCGTTTTCGAGGGACTTCTCGACGAACTTCTCGACGATGTCGTCGGGGTAATGATGATATCCGAGGATGTTTTGCCCCCGGAAGAGCATCTGCAGTTTGGTGTTCGGGCAGGCCTTGCGGATCGCGCGAAGCCTCTCCCATGGATCCTCATCCAAGAAGCGGAGGCAGGAATCGAACGTCGCCCCTCCCCATACTTCCAGCGCATAGTAGCCGGCTTTGTCTAAAAGCGGGGCCACTTTCAAAATCTCTTCCGTGGTAAGGCGCGTCGCAAGAAGCGACTGCGAACCGTCGCGGAGAGCGGTGTCGACGATTTTGACTCCCATGTTTTTCCTCCTGAATCGGTATTCGGTATCTGAAAACCGAAATCTCGTTCATTGTAGCATCTATTGGTGCGTGTGCGCGCGCTTTGAAAGGATTTTGCTCATTTTTGATAGAGTCTTCCAACCGATAAATCGTTAAATTCAAAAGAAGACGCCTTGTCTTTTGGATTCTTGGGAAAAGCAAGGAAAAAAGCCTTTCCAAATTTGAGCAAGAACCGAGCAAAGCAAGATTGGATAGTCCGTTTGAACCATTCCGGAAGCATGAGCGGGCCTTGCGCTTAAGGGAGGCAAATGCCTTGTTCCTTTGCGCCACCACACGCAAGAGAACACGAGTCTTTAATCTTGGCCTCACTCAATACCCCCCTTTCACGAACAAACGGCATTCGGTTCTTTTTCCTCTTTCCCTAACGAATTTAAGAAGGATTTTGCGAATATCTATTTAGAAAGGAAATATTCCGTTAACAACACTATATTTTTATTTTAAGGAACGGTTAAGGAACGTTTTTCTTGTTCTTTGTTCTCTGATTCCCTAAAATAAAGAAGAGGTATTTATGCGTTTGGAATTCGTCTACACCGATGGGCTCGTCGCCGCCCTTCTTGAGATTGAGCGTTATAAAACGGCTTTGGATTATCTCCCTTTGCCAACGCGGGAGAGGCAAAGGCTCCTGTATGAGGCGAAACTTAAGAAAACCCATTTCTCCACGAGCATCGAAGGGAACGTGCTCTCCTACAATCAGGTCGAGAAAGTCGTGAGTCAGAAAGCGGACGTGAGCCGCCTTAACGCCGAGCAAGAAGTCATGAATTATTGGGACGCCCTGACTTATCTCGAGGAAGAGGCTCAAAAGAAAACGCCAGTCACCCTTTCTTTCATGTTATCCCTGCACGATATCATCGTCAAAAAAGGGAACATCAAGAAAACGCCCTTCCGCTCACCCACACCCGCCGGAATGCTTTTTGCGGTGTACGATTCCTCGACGAGGAACCCGGAATATATTCCCCCAGAGGCCAAGGACGTTGAGCCTCTTTTAGAGGAGTTGATCGCTTGGCTTGAAACCCACGAAGCTATCCCGGCCCCGGTCTTGAGCGCCGTCGTCTCCTACGCTTTCGTCAGCATCCACCCTTTCGAGGACGGGAATGGAAGGACCGCAAGAGCTTTGGCCACTTACATTCTGATGCTCCATTCCTACGACCTTAAAGGCTTGAATTCTTTCGAGGAATATTACATGTCCGACCTCGATGGATATTATTCCTCCCTTCAAATGGGGCTGCCCGCCCTGTTCTATGAAGGAAGAGAAAACCCTCCGCACCTTGAGATCTGGATCGAGTATTTCTGCAGGATCATGGCTCTTAATGCCGAAAAAATATACGAGCAAGCGCAGGGGCTCTGCAAAAAATCCCGTTCTCCCCTACTGGAAGGGCTAAGCAAAAAAGACCTTACGCTGCTCCGCTATTGCCTCGAAAAGCAAAAATCCTCAATCAAGGCAAAGGAGCTTTCCGAGCTTTTCGCCGTTTCGCCAAGAGCCATCTCCAAATGGGCGGAGGATTGGAAGAAAAAAGGCCTTCTCAGCCCATCGTCTGGTGAAAAAAGAATCACCTCTTACGTCCTAGGAAAGAAATATAAGAGCCTAAGTTTGGAGAAATTAGGCTTTATCGATTAGGTCAGGGCTTTTTTAGGAAGCGAGGCCTTAGGCGAGTTCATCACCGTTTTTTTCGCCTGGGCAGGGCCTAGTGAGTAGCAAAAAACTACTTTCTTTTGAAAATCATCTCGATTCTCTCTTCTTTGGAAAGGAGTTTGACTTGCCTTTCTTCTAGGATCAGCCCCGCCGCTTTTAGGGGATCCAAAGTATGGTAAGGCAGATAAACGGAGCGGAGATAGGAAGGAGGGGCGACCCTAACGAGCTTGATGCTCCTTATCTCGTAGCAATAGGAGATGGTTCTATAGATGTAGCCGATCCAGTGCATCTGGTTTGGGGAATAGACTTCCCCTTTCGCAACTAGCGTACCTTCCAAAGCCTCCCGCAGCGCGCCCTCTTTTGAAAAAGAAGGGTCTTCCAAGGAAGGGGCATCCATGATGGAAGCGCCGCTAGAGCGCATGAAGGAGAGAATGAAGAAATAGGAAGGGGCCTCTTTGTAGACGCTTTCCTCGAAGATCTCCCCCTGCATCTTGGCTAAGGCGAATCCCTTCTCATTGATTTCATGCAAACAGTTCATCGAGGTATTTTCCCTTTCTCCGATACTCCAGAAGGGACACCTTGACCTTGCTAGAGCCCTCCGCTCCCTCCTTCTGGCGAAGAAGGAGATAGTCTTTCTTCTCCTCTTTGCAGAGATAAAGCCGGTCAATGGGCTCCAAAGAATCGATTGCCGCTTGGCTTTTCAGCACGCACTGGCGCCCCAAATCGGTCATGGACAAGGCGTGAAGGCAGGCTTCGTCGGTGATTTCCTTGTTCATGAAGCGCCCTAAGATCTCATACATCCGATTGTCTGCGATGGGCGCGAAAAGATAATCGGAAGAGTCCACTTTCCTTGCGATTTCCTCAACTTCGTCGGGAACTTTCTTCCCCGCGAAGGCCCCGCGGTAATAAAGGATGGCGTACATCCATTCCCTTCCAATTGGAAAATCCACAAAGGTCAAATCCGCCTTCCGCTCAAAGTAAAAGCAGTAGACCGAAGAATGAGGCGAAGTGGCCACCCAAGTGGCGGCTTGCTCCAAGCTTTCCCCAAGATAGAAGCCCTTCCCGAAATCATTCGGGGGGAGGGAATGCTTGTTATCGACTTGCCCGAGAATCTCCCCTCTTGCTCCATGGAAAAGCAAGACCCGTTCTCCTTTGTCTTCCTCAAAGAATCCCACCTTCGCTTTATTTAGACTCAGCCCGTTCTCATAAGAATAGGAATAGATGCCCTCCAAGCTTATTCCCCTTGGGAAGATGAGGCCGTTTTCAATGCGAAGGACATTCGACTTTGACATCCCAATCTCCTCGCCGAACGCGCTTTGGCTCTTCTCGAAGAACAGGCGGATCCTTTTTAGGTCTTTGGCTACATCATAGGTTTTCATATTGATATGGTAGCAAATGCTACCTTATCTAAAAAGCCCCGATTTTTAGAACGCGGGAAAACGCCATAGAACCGTTGATAAGATAAAGGGCAAAAAGCGAAGAGCCTTCCATGCTCTTCGCTAAGCCTCGCTTTTAAGCCTGACGAGAAACCAATCAGGCATCATCGGAACTTTTTAGAACCCCCCCCCGTCCGAATCGAGGATCACGATGCCTGTTTGCCTGGCTTTGACGGCAAGCTCGATTCTGTTACGGAAGCCTGTCTTAAGCAGCAAAGAAGCGACGTGGTTCCTGACCGTGTTGACGGAGATGACAAGTTTGTCGGCGATCTCGTCGTTGGTGAGCCCTCCGGTGACTAGGCGCAGCACCTCGATCTCCCTTTCGGTCAGATCGTCGCTGCTGCAGTAGCCAAGCTGCACCTTGGGGGTGGAGGAAGGGAAGCAAGTCTCCCCGGAAAGCACTTTATGGACGACATCGAGGAACTCGGCCTCGTCGTCTTTCTTATACCAAAGGCCGTCGCAGCCATATTCCTTGGCTTTCTGAATATAGGAAACCTCCGGCATCGAGGTGATGATGAGCACCTTGATGTGAGGGAACTTCGCCTTGATCTTCTTCGCCTCTTCCAGCCCGTTGCTCTCCCCGGCCGTGATGACGTCCATGAGGATCAGATCGAGTCCCTCTTTCAGGCAATAGACCTCCGCGAGGTTCGCGGCGATCACCTTTCGGACGAGCTCGAGGTTTGGATCGCTAGAGAGGTAGCGGGCGAATAGCTCGGCGGTGAGCGGCTGATCTTCGACAAGCAGGATGCGTTTCTTCATACTTGCCTCATTGTAATCGTCACGGAGAATTTTGGCGAGGAGACAATTTTCATGCTTCCTCCCTTGTTTTCCACCAAAGAGCGGAGGGAGCCTAGACCCGAGCCCTCCTTGACCTTGCCTTCTCTTGGGGAGCCGTCGTTAGAGATTGTGAGCACATGCCCCCCTTCTTTTTTGACGTAGTTCACTTCCATGTGCCTCGCCTTGCCATGGCGATAGGCGTTGAGCAGGCATTCCAAAGAGGCCTCGTAGATGAGCTTCTCCTCTCTTTGGGGGACCGGGTCCCCGGAGAAAACGACCTCCACCCCGATTTCCTCCCCCCCTCTCTTAAGCTCTTCGAAAAGCCCCTCGCCGACTTCTTTCTTCTCCAAAGACACGGCTTCCCTGGCCTCTTTCTCCAAGTAGAGGATCAAAGCCTCCTTTTCCTCGGGGCTAAGCTCCTTGTCGAGGCAGGATTTGGCGTAAAGCAAAAGCCCCCCGAGGTCATCGTGGATCCGCTTCTTCGCCAAAAGATTCTCCTCTTCCTTCCTTAGCGAAGCGATCTCCTTCCCGATTTGCTTAAGCCTCTGGTTGCTCCACCTAAGCTCCTCGTTGCTCGCTTTGGCTTCCTCGGTCAGACGGTAAAGCTCGGTGACGTCGCTCAAAGTGAGCTCATTCACCTTTTTTTCGCTGATCCAGTGCTCTGAGAAAGAGAGGACGAACACCTCGCCGTCCTCCCTTTGGTAGGCCCTGCCCCCTTCGAAGGGGATGCTTTGCCCCGCCCAGCGCCCTTCCTCCAGCCTTTTGACAAACTCCTTCGCGTTCATGAGGTAGTAATCCATGTAACGGTCGGAGAAATCGAGCAGGAAGCGGTTGGTGAGAAGAAGCCCTCCCTCCTCGTCGTAGAAGCAGACGCCTAGAGGCATCGCGTCGTAGGCGTCTTGATAGGAAGAGAGGGAAAGGAGCTTTCTTTTCCTGACGACGAGATAGACGAGCAAGGAGGCGGAAACGAGGAAGAGAGAAGCCTCGGAGGCGATGATCAGCCAGCAAGGGAGGGAATCGAGGAGATTGGTGGCGAGCTCCAGCCTCTTGTCGTAGCAGATAAGGACGAAGAGCCAAAGGAAGGAAAAAAGGGCGAGAAAAGAGGAAACAAGAAGCGTGAGGGCCTTCCTCTTCCTTCGGAAGGAAGAGAGGATCGCGCAGGAAAAGGAGATCAAAGAAGCCCCCAGAGGGAGAAGAGCGAGCAAGTCGCGGACATGGTTAGAGAGATCGCCATAGCTCATGGCTTGGCCTCCGCGTAAGTGAGGTCGACCCGGTAGCCTTCCTCGTTGTTTTTGATTTTCTTCGCCCCCTTAAGCAAGGGAGGCAAAAGGACGTAAGAGGAGAAAAAGAAGCGCAGGGTCAGCTTATTCTCCTCTTTTCGGAGATTCAAAAGGAAAGAGACCTCCTGGGGGAGGAGTTCCACGATGAGCTCGAAATCCTCGTAGATCTTGATGAGGGTCTTCTTCGTAACCTTCCCTTTGCCGATGAGGCGGAAGGAAGAGGGGTTGGAGACGTAGTTGAGGGACTCCTTGATGGCGAGGGAGAGCTCTTCTAGGGGCAAGAGCTTGTCTTCCTTGAGGAGGATGTTGGCCTTTCTTTTGAGGTAGGCTAGGCGCAGCAAGGCGGCGGTGACGTTCTTGTTGTAATCCCCTTCTCTAGCCAAAAGAAGGCAGACGCTGATGTCAGGCAAAAGCGTCCTCCCCAGCTGGTTGATCGTCTTGAAGGCCGCTTTCTGCTCTTTAATCGCGGCCTCCCTTCCTTTCAGCTCATTCTCGTAGGTGAGCAGATCTTGCTCCCCCATGAGCTCTTCTTTGTTCTCCAAAAGGGTTCTCTCCAAAGACTTAAGGGTGGAGATGTCCTCCTCCACGAGGACATAGCCCCCGTTGATCTTCTGGCTGCGGAGGCGGAGGTTCTCGTTGAGGTAAAGCTCGCCAGAAAGCGAGGCGGTCCTTTCCAAGACGCTAGGCAAAATGGCGCCCTTGGATTTCGCGACCAGGTTCTTCTCGTTGTCGATGATGAGGGCCGGGGCGCTGGAGAAGATGAAGTATTCTTTGTAGTTGTCGTTGCTTGGGAAGAGGTTGATGGCGATGCAGGATTCGAAGATCGCGAGGAAGGTGAAGCAAAGCAGCTCGGGTGTCTTATACATCGGCAGATTGAAGACGAAGAAGAGCGCGTCGAGGCTCAAGCAGGCGAAGAAGACGGAGATAGGCAGCAAAAAGAAGCGCCTGTTCCCCTGCTTCTTGCAGCGGTAAATCAGAAGGAGCAAAGCGGCGAAAAGGGTCGCCGAGACATAGAGGATGATCACGTAGAAGAGCCAGTTGTGGACATAAAGCTCCCCGTTGACCTCATCCCCTTTGAAGCGGAAGGCCCATTGATGGAAGTCGTTAGTAAGAGCGAGGGCGGACAAAACCCCGGAGGCGCTAAGGAAGATCCCAGAGACGAGCTTCCTGCGTTTGGTCGCCGAGGCCAGGATAAGGCTTAAGGCGGGCACGAAAAGCTCAGGCAGATAGTAGCAATACCAAAGGTAACGCAGCATCTTGGGCGATTCGTCGGCGAGGAAGTACTTGACGAAGCGCACAAGCAAAAAGAAAAGGAGGAAGGCGGCGATCCCAGAAAGCAAGTAACGGCTCCTTTTGTTGGGCATCCTCCTTTGGACGGAGAAGGCCCAGAAAAGCATGAGGCTGAAGAAAATAGAACTCGCGCCAAGCAGCAAGAGATAATGCGCCTCGCCCTTGGAGTAGTAGCCGACCCACTGCAGAGCGCCGGCCAAAAGGAAGAAAAAGAAATAGTTCGCGTAACGGAGGGTTTTCCTTTTTCCCTTGTCCATATGTGCAAGATTTTAAGCCCAACGCCACCGTTTTTCCATAAGACCACTTGAAGAGGACGCCTTCCTTTTGAAAGAAGTTAGGACGATAATTGCCCCATGGTTTTTTTAAGCTGGCTTTTAGGATTCCTCGCCCTAGTTCTCCTTCTTGGCCTAAAAGGCCTGTTTCGCTTTTGGAAGAGCAAGGCCTCTTGGAAAGGTTATTTATTGAGAAAACGTCTGCCCGCCCTCGCTTCTTTTGTTTTTAGCCTGCTGCTTGCCCTTCTTTTCTTCTTCCTTTTCCCGAACATGAGCTTGGGATATGGGGCCCTTTATTTCTTTGCCTTCGATTCGCTCTTCTTTTTCTTCCCCATCCTCTTCTTCTTCAAAAAGGAGAAGCAGGCGGAGGAGAGAAAAGAAGCGAAGAAGAGGACCATCGTCTCCTCTTTGCTGCTTTTCGGCCTTCTTTTCGAGGCCTTCTGTTTCAATAAGGAGGCCTACCGCCTTTCCTCTCCCGGCCTCACCTACTCCTCTTTGTCCGCGAATCCCTCGATCTCCGGCAGCTTCGAGGCACAAGAGAACGGGGATGTTCTGCTGCGCACGAACAGCTACATCGACATTCTGAACGACGCGACGCCAAAAGAGAACATCCGCCTAAGCTTCTCTAAAGCGGAAGAGACGACCATCGAGGCGAAAGTCTTCTACAGTTTGGACGGCTCGAATTTCACCCAAGTGGGCTCCTACAAGCTAAACGGGGCGAACGAGAATTTCAACGTCCTTTCCCTTAAGGGGGCCGAAAGCATGGAAGGGATTGAGTATTACCGCGTGTCCTTTTCCTTCGCTAGCGGCTACTACGCAAGCGGAAGCTCCGCCATCCTCTCCTCCCTTTCCTTCAATTCCCCATTGTCTTTCTATTTCTCGCCCCTGCGCTTCGGGCTTTATTCCCTCTCGATCCTCTTTTTCGCCTATCTTCCTTCCTACCTAAAGAAAGCGAAGCGAAGCGAGCCGGGCAAGCTTCCCTACCTCGTGATCGGGGGGCTCGCCACCGCTTTCTTGCTCGGCGTGTCCCTCTTGATCCTCACTAGCCCCTCCGCCTTCATGACCTCTTATCCCATCGATGCGGAGACCCTTCACGCGCACATCGGCTCCTCCACGGGCAAGACGGATATCTTCGTTTCCCTTTTCGATGCCTTCCGAAAAGGGAGGATCGATTTGGACCTGGAGGTGGATCCGAAGCTTTTGGCTCTGGAAAACCCCTGGGAGCCATCGGAGAGAAGCAGGGTCGGCGCGAGCTACTACTGGGATCACGCCTTCTATAATGGCAAGTACTATTCTTATTACGGCCCGGCCCCGGTGATTCTAGTCTCCTTCCCTTTCTATTTCCTAAGCGCCTGCCGCTACGTCTTGACCGCCTTTGGGCTGGAAGTTGTCGGGGTCTCTTTTCTCATCCCCGCTTTCCTTTTGCTCCTATTGGAGGTCTTCCGCACCATCCAAAAGCGGGTGAGATGGGGGCAATACGCATTCTTCGCCGCCATCGGTCTGATCAGCGCGATGACAATCTCCTCGATCACCTTCAAAGACGGATCCTGCCATGAGGCGATTTACCACGTTCCCGACATCTACGGGCTGGCCTTCTTCGATCTGTTCTTCTTCTTCGTTCTAAGGGCCTACCGCGAAGAGAGGCTGAGAAGCGTGCAGCTAGGTTTCGCGGGCTTTTTCTTCGTTTGCCTCGTCTTCACGAGGCCCAATCTTTTCCTCACCCTCATCCTCGCCTTGCCTTTCTTGCTTGCCTTGCTCCTAAGGAAAAGCGAGCCTTTTACCAAAAGGGTTCTCGCTTTCCTTCCGATGGTCGCCGTTCTTTTCGCCGGAGGGGTCCTCTGCTGTGCCTATAACTACGCGCGCTTCGGTTCGATTCTCGAGTTCGGGCAGTCCTACCAGCTGAACGTCACCGACCAGAGGCATCTCACCTATTCCCTGCAGAAGCTTTTGCCCACCTTCTTCCATTTCTACGCCCAAGGGGGCAACTTCTACGACGCCTTCCCCTACCTTAGCTGCACCTACAAGCGCTACGACTTCGAGACCACCTCCCTTGCCCCTTATGTCTCTAGCTACTATGGCTTGCTGGGAGTCCCTTTGTTCTGGCTCACTTTCCTCGCCCCTTACGCCTTTTGCAAAAACGGGAGGAAAGCCCTCGCCTGGCTTGGGTGGGTCTTCCCCTTCTTCCTCTTCCTTTTCGCTTTCACGACCTATTCGAAGGCAGGCGTCTGTCCCCGCTATCTCATCGAGTTCTACCATTTGGCGACCCTTGGCTCGTTCTTCACCCTTCTAGAGTTGCAGGAAAAAGTAAAAGAAAAGCCCGCAGAGAATTTCCTCCACGGGGCGAGCTACGTCTTGCTTCTTGTCGGTGGGTTCGTCTGCCTGTGTCTCAGCTTTGACAGCTTCGACGGGATGAAAGAAGGCAACATGGGAGGCTTCCTGCTTCTTTTCAAGCAGGTCTTCCATTGCTATAACGTTTAGCCCAGCTTTCGCTTTTTGGAATCGCTTGCCTCGATCAGGGACTTCTCGAAGTCCTTTTTCTCTTGGCTTCTCAAAGTGGAGAAGAGGAAGCCTGAGAAAAGGCAAAGGATTGCGACAAGCAAAGAGAAGCAGCAGGCGATCATCGTGGGGAAGCGGCTCACCTCGTGGGTGGCGATGAAATCGAGGATGACGGGGATGAAGAACCCGATGCCCAAGCCGGCGAAAAGAAGCGCCCACAAGAGATAGAAAGCCATCGGGCGATACTTCCGAAACAAATCGCCGATCGTGAGCAAAACCTTGAAGCCGTCCCGAAAGGTATGCAGTTTCGAATAGCTTCCCGCGGGCCGGTCCCTGTAAGTGATGGGGAGGGAGGAGACACGAAGGTTCTTATCCGCGGCGTGAGCGCTCATCTCGGTCTCAATCTCAAAGCCCTTGCTTTGGATGTAGAAGGTCTTCGCAAATTCATAGGAGAAGGCGCGCAGCCCCGTCATGATGTCTTTGATGTCCGCGCGGAAAAGATGGTTGATTTGGAAACGCACCAGATCGTTCCCAAAGTTATGGAAGGCGCGCTTGTTCTCTTCGTAATAGGCCCCGGAAAGGCGGTCACCCACGACCATGTCATCGCCTTCTAAGACACGTTTGACCATCTCAGGGGCTTTTTCTAGCCCATAGGTATCGTCCCCATCCACCATAAGGTAGACCAAGGCGTCGATCTCGCGGAACATGGTTCTCACGACGTTCCCTTTGCCCCGGCGGGGCTCTTTTCGCACGATGGCCCCCTCTTTCAATGCCTCTTCGACGGTTCGGTCGGTGCTGTTGTTGTCGTAAACGTAAACAACAGCCTCGGGCAGGTATTTTTTGGCGTCCGAGACGACCTTGGCGATGGTGAGCTCCTCATTGTAGCAAGGGATAAGCACGGCGATTTGATCCATAGGACCTCCATTATACCTTCAAAGGGGCATACCAAGCGCAGACGGTTGTGTAAGAAACGATGGCCGCCCCGACAAAGCAAGCGACGAGAGCGACCTCAAAGCCCCTTGACGCCTTGTTCATAATCGGGTTTTTGATGTGCTCCTCGCTGGATTCGAAATGCGTGGCGGACACTCCCCCGAAGCCCAGGATGAAGGTGGGGATATAGCGGATGTCGCAGTTGCAGGTGTAAGGCGATTTGAAGATGAACCACACCTCCCAGCCATAATTGGCGATCAACACGGAGGCTAAGAAAACCAGCCTCGCCCAGTCTTTGGGCTTCTTCTTTTTGCAGAGCGCAGCAATTAAGCGGATGGGCAGCATGAGAAGAGAGTAAAGAACCACCAGGCAAGCGCAGGCGTAGAGGACGCTCAGCTGAGCATAGGAATGCCCCCACTGGTACTCGTTGTAAAGCGTTTTCTTAAGAAGATTGCTCGTCAGGGAGACGTCCTGGACCTGATCCCAGCCAGGGTATTGGAAATGATAGACGAAGATGGACCAGAAGGTCTCCTTGTTCGGCCAAAGGAAGCAGGCCTCATAAAGATTCATCGTGATGGAGAGGCGGCTATTCTTCGCGTCGCTGAAGAAGAGGATGTCCTGCCCGAAGCGGATGTTGCTATAAATCGGCCAGAAAAGTCCGAGAGGGAAGACGATTGAGGCAAAGAGAAGCCCCTGCAGCAAATTCCTCGTCCAGGGGTTGTAGGAAAGCATCTTCCGGCCTTTGCTTTCCCTGACGTTCCTAGCAAAGTCTAGAAGCAGCAAAGGGAGAATCGTCAGCGCAACGATCGCCCCGCCCAACTTGCAGGACATCGAAAGCCCGATGTCAAAGGCGCAAAGGGAGCAGTTTTTCCAATCGTTCTTCTTGTAGAAAGAAAGCCCGCGATAGAGGGCGGCGAAGCCAAAGAAGGCGGACATGCCATCGTTGTTGCACCAGTTCGCGAAGAAGAAGAACATCGGGCAGAAGGCGATGAGGGCGTAGCCTAAAGTAAGGGCCCGGCCCTTAAGCCCGAGGAGTTTCAGAGTCTTGTAGATATAAAAGTAGCCAAGCCAGACGATGCCTGTCCAAAGGATGCGGGCGCTCTCGAACAAAGCCCACTCGGTGTTGCTCATCGCATAGCCATTGATGCTCACGTTGCCTGCTGCCCCGCGCATGAAAATCGAGTTGAAGCGCATGAACAGAGCGGTTAAAAGATAAAAGGTCTTCGGCTGGTATCTCTCCCCTACCGCGGAGAAGGAAAAATCATACACCCCCTCGCCGTTTTGCTTGATTTCGGGAACCTTCATATAACGGAAGAAAGTCATGATGAGGCCAAAGTGCCCGCTCCCCCCGTCCAAGGTCCCATCACTCATGAGATATTGCCCAACGGTGCTTGCGTAGTAATCGTCGTGCTGGTTCCAATGCCTGCCATAATCCCAGATGGGCGTGGAAAAGGAATAGCACATCGCGGTGATCATGGCCATGAAGGAAAGAAGGACGCACGCTTCTTTAGCGTGTAGTTTCCCTTTTGAAAGCAAGAACATCCCCCAAACGAAAATCGCAATATCAATAGCGCCGCAGAAAACGCGAAAAAGAATCGTCCGGACGTTCCAATAGGAAGTATCGGCGCTCTCATAAGTAGGCGAGGTTTTGAAGCAAAAGGCAAAGTAGACGATATAGAGGAAAAGAATGCACCCTAGCCCGAAGGCAAGCTTTTTCCAGTGGGATTTTAAATAGGCATGCGCTTTGTTAAGAAATGAGTTTTCCTTTAGCGTGGCAGCGGCCATGGGCCGATTATACCATCGCCAGGGCTTATTGACTCTTGTTTTATCTCCCCCTGACCGCCGAGCAAAGCAACCTCATCAATGAAAATATATAGAATGCCAAGCTTTCCGCAGAATTTTAACCCCTTTTCCAATCTTTTAGGGGTTATAGGGGTTATACCGAGCCAGGAGAAAGAGAATCTTTTCAGCCTCGGTACGCCGAGGAATAAAGGAAATCGACCATATAGATGGGGAAATACGTTCTTTTCCCCACCACTTCCAGATTGCAATCCCCGAATACGAAGCCCTCTTTGATGCCGTAATCCTGATTCCCCAAAAGATTGTCCAAAGCGACGTGCCTTTTATAGCCTTTCCCGGATTTGATCTCCAAAGGCATCACCTCGCCTTTATAAAGGATCAGGAAATCCACCTCGCCTTGCATCTTGGAGGAAAAATAGTAAAGGCGCCCATCCTCATAGCCATGACAAAGCAATTCCTGGGCGACGGCGTTCTCGTAAATGGCCCCGAAATTGATGTCTTTGGAATGGGCGAGGATCTTTTCTTGGATTCTGCTCTCAAGCAAACGGTAGCAGAGCAGGCCCACATCATTGGCGAAAAGCTTAAGCGGCGTGCTGTTCCGGCTGAGGTCAAGAGGAATCTTTGGCTCATCCACGTTGTATATGGGGATCGTCACCCCGGCGTCGGAGAGCCAAACGATGTCGTTTTTTGCTTTTTCCACCTCATAACGGCCAGGGAGTCTAGATAAGACGAAACGTTTCGACTTGCTGTTAAGCTCGCTAGGCAAAAGCTCATAAGCCTGCCGGATGTAGGGACGCTTTTCCAAAGCGGCATATTGTGTCACATCGTTTTTGTAATAAACCTCCACGGTCCTATGGGAAAGGTGCGCGAAGCGGAGGTCAGCGCTTTCCACATAAGATTGAACCGCCCCAGGCAAGCCGCCGACCATCAGATAAAGCCTAAACAGGTCAAGCAATTTCTCGTGGAGGAAAGCAGGAACTTCCTCGCGCCCAGCAAAGCATTCCTTGACCTCCGCGATCACATCCTCCTGAATGGAATTCGCCCAAAGAAACTCTTCAAAGTCCATCGGATACATTCTCTCTTCATACATGTACCCAGCGGGCTCCAAGGCGGTATTGTGCTCGCTCACCCCAAGCAAAGACCCGGAGAAGATAACTCGGCATCTGCCATCAAGAGCAAGAGGCTTGGCGATGGTACGGAAATCGGCCTTAGGGGCTTTTTGTATTTCATCAAGGAAAACAACAGTCTTTCCGGGAAGAACTTTTTTGTTAGAAAAAGCAGAGACGGCCAGATAAAAAGCCTCGACGCTCGTCGCGTTAGCAAAGGCATCCGGCGCCAGGGCGTTTTGCGAAATATCAATGTAGATAACCCGTTCAAAGTTCCTGGCGCAAAAATCTTTAATCCAAAATGTCTTCCCGACTTGCCTTGCCCCGTCAACGAGCAAAACATATTTCGTCTTTAGCCAATTTGGAGCTTTGATTCAAATTTTCCACGAAGCATCGGCGTTCCTCATCTAAATCTTGTAACTTTCCAACCTGAAAAACAGGGTTTTTATGTAACTTTCCAACCGCTTTTTTGGTTCTCGCCAAAAGAAAAGCGCCCGTCTAACGGGCGCACAGATCAGCCATTTTGGGATGCCGGTATATGGACAAGGGGCTTAGGTAGCGCGACAAGGTATTGGCGACCCCATAGTAATCGAGTACTTCCTTAAGGAAGGCAATCGTGCGCTTCTTGTAGGAGATGTTCTTGATGACCTTATTCGCGCAGGCTTCGTCATAATCCTTGGAGACCGCTTCGCAGTAAGAGACGAAGGCGTCCATATCGAGGTCTTCGATGGACTCGAAGTCGGCGAGGACCTCAAGCAAGGCCACGTGTTCTTTCGTCTTCTCGTCGAAGGTGAGCTCCACGCGTTTGATGGAGACCCCTTTGATGGTCTTGCGGTATCCCGGGAGGGCGTTCGTGTAGATTGAGTATTTCGTCGGGGCCTCTTTCACTAGGCCAAGCTCGTTATAAAGCGCGTAGCCGACTTTCATGCCCCTCTTGTTCTTAAGATAAGGGGCCATGATCTCCTCGTTGCTAGGCCCTTCTAGGGAAGAGGGGATGCAATAGATCCCCTTCCCAACGCGCAGAAGCTCATCAGCCTGCGCGAAGCGGTTGAGCGCTTTGTAATAGGCGAGCTCGGACATCTTGTCCTCAACCTCGCGGTAAAGCGCGTTCGCGTCAAAGGGGGCATTCCCTTCCTTATTCTTGATAAGGTTCATCAAGTCTTTGCTTTTCATGTCTTTTTTTCCTTAGGAACTATGATAAACGAACATTTTTGGCAATCAAGTTTATTGTGATTTTAAGGCTGGCGTGAAGAGAGCTGCCTCTTTCTTTCACCTTTCAAAGGATGCCATCTTTGTAAAATCCATTTTCATTGAGCAATTCAAGGGACCGGATTGCGTAAGCATAGGATAAAGGATTGGGGTTCCGCAAACCGGCGATTTTCTTAATCCCTCGGATACATGGCTTGGCCTCAAAGAACGGCTCGGGATCAATCAGAAGCTTAAACTCTTCCTGGTTCGTTAAAAGGCAAGTGGCAAGATACATCACTTCGCTTGCCGGCTTAACCGCCGTTTCGCCATTTATTCGTTCGCCGAAGAGGTGTCCCTGAAGAGAGCCTATTCCCTTTGAAAA
>CAVKPZ010000034.1:0-18348 GCA_963658395.1 Lachnospiraceae bacterium
GAATAGTTTTCTTACCTTTCAAAAGGCTTTTCAAGAGAACGGGATGCCACTTAACGTTAAAGTCGACACGGACCTTCTCGACGTGAATGCGGTTTTGGCGTTCGAGTCGCTTGTGGGGATGCTTGATGCTATTGAACGAAATGACGACACCGACCTCCCCCATCTTTTCGCTTCTTTAGCCCGAAGCTACCTTTTCTCCTATGATGATTCGAAGGTCTTTTCCATCCTTGAAGGACTTAAAAACAAAGAAGATCCCTACCGCTTTATCAAAGAAGACGATATCTATTTGCTGGTTTGCCAGTTTAAGAAAAACCACGAAGAAAGCTGTTTCCGGGATATTTTCCTCGACCTTATCGATTCTTTTGGCGTCATTAAGAAGCTTTCTTCTCTTGGAAACGTGAGCGACAACATCGAGAAATTGGATTCTCTTTTCTCCCTTGCCGTTACCCAGGAAGGGATGGGGGAAGGCATCAAAGAGTTCGTGGGCCTTTTCTCCTCTATCAAGCGTTATGGCCTTCCCTTTGATTCGGAAACCTCTTTAAGCGCGGAGAATTCCGTGGATCTCATGACGATTCATGCCTCTAAAGGCCTAGAGAGAAGAATCGTCTATATGCCCGTTTCCCAATGCAAATTCACACGCGGATATCAAGGCGATAAGCCAGACTGCGACTTTGATGAGGACTTGGGGATCCTTTTGCCCCGTTATACCCTGTCGCCGTGGCTAGAGAAAGAAGGCGATAAGCCTTTGGGACAATGCGTGTATTCTTTGCCTTATCTTCTTTATAACGAGCGGACGGAGAAGGTGGACCCTGACTTCGATGAGCACATTCGCTTGATCTATGTTGCCCTGACCCGCGCGCAAAATTCGCTTTGTATCGTGGGCGAAAACATCAAAGATACGACGAACCCTAAGGCGAGCTTGTATTATCTACTCGATCAACTGCCGCATCGTAAAGTGTTTGAGCCTCACCTTTTGGCGAAATACCTCCATCTCTTTGGAGATGATTATGCTGTTTACGAAAAAGCGATTGAGTTGCAGAATCACGCCTCCTTTATTTCGAAGGAACAATTCGCCGAAGGCATCGATAAGGCTCTTCTTGAAGAGCGTTACCCCATTTATAAGGAGATGCGCCAGGAGTTCCTCCTCCAGAAGATCGAAGATACCATCAACAGTTGCTTAGGGAAGATGCAAAGAGCCCTTTTTGAACACTATTTTCCTTTTGCCGAAAATCAAAAAAACTCCAGCAACTTCTGTGCCGCGCTTTATGGCCAGATGCATCCTGAGATAGGCTACATTGACGATTATCCCTCATTCCTAAAAAGGCAAAAAGATGTCTTTAGAATCGGTGAAGACGCCGCGGAAGCCCGCTTATATGCCTTCAGCAAAGAGGTTCTGGAAGAAAAGGTAGAGGAAAACGTGTACAGCCTTTTGCCTGCCTTTGCTTTTCTTTTCGATGATTTCCCTTATGTTCTTAGAGACAGTTATGAGAATAGCCCATCCTTCCCAGATCCTGTTGAGATTTACCAATACAGGCCGTTTGCCTCTTCTGAGCAAAAGGAGATTTTCGTTAGGAAACCCGGGGAAGCTCAAATTAACGATGAGCCGATTCGCTTCGCCCCCGTCCTTAAAAAACGCGCGAGCAAGGAGCGCGTGATCCTCGATCCCGATGACCCTGTGCAGGAGATTCTTGATTACGGGACGAGGCTGCATCGTTACATGGAACTCGTTGATTTTAAGACGAAGGACACCTCTTTTATTTCGAATGCGAAGGAAAGGGCGCTTATCGATAAAGTCCTTGGGGCGGCAATTTTCAAAGACGCGGACAGATTCCAGCTCTATCAGGAATATGGCTACTTCGATAACGAGTTCTTGACCACGGGATCGATCGATCTTCTAATGGTAGGAAAAGGCGAAATCCGCATCGTCGATTATAAGACGAAGCACATCGATGACCCCGCTTATGTCGACCAATTATGGGTTTACCGAAGAAATGTCTGCTCGCTTTTTAAGGCCCCTTCCTCCCAAGTGAAAGCCTATTTGCTTCCCTTGACGGGAGAAGAAGCCACCGAAGTCGATTTAGATTTATGAGAGATTCCCCTTTATATATAGGGTAGGAGGTCTTCTATGGAACTGATAATTCTAATTGTCGTGTGCGTCTGCTCGCTTGCTAGCCTAGGCGTCTCTTTGGGCGTCTTGATCATGATTGGCAAGCGAAGCAAAGGGGGTTCCTCTCCCTTGAGCCCCGAATTCGAAAGGGAGCAGATCCGTTCCCAGCAAGAGGTCAAATCCAGCGTGGACAACATGCAAAAGACCCTTGAGCTTCAAATAGGGAAGGAGGTCGCTACCTTAAGCGCTAAGCTTTCCGAGCGACTCAAAAACGATAGCCAAGGGAGCAACGAGCGCCTTTTGGCCTTCCAGACCCAACTTTCGAATTCCGTCTCCTCACGCTTCGCCGAAATCGCTCAGAAAGAGGCGACCCAGATGGAAACAATCACCCGCACCTTGGGCGAGATTTCCGAAAAGGACAGCAACCGCATCGCCTCATTCCAAACCTCGCTTACCCAAACCGTCAGCGAGCAAATCAAAACGATGAATGAGAAACTTGAGCGTTCCCTTAAGGAAATCAACGACAAAGTCGACGTCTCCTTGAAAGAAGGCTTTAAAGCCACAAGCGAATCGATGGTCTCCCTTCAAAAATCTTTAGGAGCGGTGGAAGAAGCCCAGAAAAACATCGCCGAATTGAAAGGCGACATCGCTTCTCTCAACGGCATTCTTTCCTCCAACCAGCAAAGAGGAAGGTTCGGCGAATGGCAACTCGAGCTTCTTCTGGAGAATATGTTCCAAGACGGGAAAGACCGCCTCTATGCTTTGCAGTACCAACTCGAGAGTGGCCTAAAGCCGGACGCGGTGATTTTCCTAGACGGCGAGGCCCATCATCAGATGGCTTGCATCGATTCCAAATTTTCCCTCGTTGGTTACGAGTCCCTTTTCGATCCCTCCGTGAAGCTAAGCGAGGAAGAAGCCCTTAAAGCCAAGTCTGAATTCAAAACCGCCCTCAAGCAAAGAATCGAAGAAACCTCTAAGTACATCATCGCCGGGAAAACGATAAGCAACGCTTTGATGTTTATCCCAAGCGATGGCGTCTTCGCCTTTGTGGAAAAGGAATATCAAGACCTCGTTGACTTCGCTAAAAAGAAAGGGGTGGTCATGGTTTGCCCCTGCATCTTGACGCCTTTGTTGGGCTCCTTCCGCGTGATTCAGATCGACGCGGCGAAAAGCGAGTCGCTTGCCCAGATTAACTCTGCCCTCAATTCTCTCGCCGACAACTTCAAGCGTTTCGTCCCGCGCTGGATTGCTCTCAACAAGGCGATCCAAGGTCTCACCAAGAAAAGCGATGAATTCGGAACGACCGTCCACAAAATCGGGAAAGATTTCACCAAGGTGGCCAATATTGACTTCTCGGAATCCGAGGAAGACGAAACTTTGGAAATCGAAGAGGCAAAATAAAAATACCGACATACCGTGAAACCATCGTTTTCCTTGCAAAAACCCAGTATTTTGTTACTGCAAAACAAAATATTTGAAATATAACAGTAAACCGATATTGGTAAAACGTTCTTTTTATTGCGCGCACGTGGAACGAACTTAGAATTAACGCGTTGTCTAAATTCGATTTCGACCTAAGTTTTTGGAGGACACCTTTATGACAATTCGCGCTGATGTGCGCAAAGGGGTTGAAGAAATTTGCGATGGCTACGCAAATGAACCTTCCCCGCTGATGATGATTTTGTCGGCCATTCAGAAAAAGTATGGCTACATCCCTTTGGAAGTACAGGAAGTGGTTTCGCAGAAGACCGGGATCCCCGTCGCCGAGATTTACGGCGTCGTCACTTTCTATTCCTTCTTCTCCCTCAAGCCAAAGGGGAAATATGTCGTGGGCATTTGCCTCGGCACGGCTTGCTACGTTAAGAATTCCCAAGCGGTCTTGGACAAATTTACCGAGAAACTTGGCATCAAGAGCGGCGAGACCACGGAAGATGGTCTGTTCACCATCGAAGCGATTCGCTGCATTGGCGCCTGCGCCTTAGCCCCTGCGATGTCGGTGAACGGGAAGGTTTACCCGAAAGTGACCCCCGACCAAGTCGGCAGGATCATTGATGAATATCGCAATAAGGAGAACCTCGATGCTTGACCCAATAAAGACCCCCGAACAGCTTGAGAAAGACATTGCCTCTTGCGAGGACGCTTTCAAAAAGAAAATCACTGGTTTCGGTGGAAAAAGAACTGTTATGGTCTGCGGAGGAACTGGCTGCTTGGCCAACAACTCCGAATCCATCCTCGAAGAATTGAAGAAACAAATCAAAGACCATGGGCTAGAAGACAAAATCGAAATCAACCACGTCGGTTGCTTCGGCTTCTGCTCCCAAGGGCCTTTCGTGAAGATTTATCCGGAAGATACCCTTTATCGCACGGTCAAGCTCTCCGACGTCAAGCAGATCGTCGAGGAGGATTTGCTCCAAGGCAAAGTCTGCGAGAACCTTCTTTATGTCGATCCCGCGACCCATCAAAAGGTCCAACGCCAGGACGACATCAACTTCTACAAAAAGCAAATCCGCGTTTCGCTTCACGGCTGCTCTCTCATCAACCCCGATTTCTTGGAAGAGGCCCTTGGATACGACGGCTTCAAGGCCTTGAAGAAGGCCCTCACGGAGATGACCCCTCAACAGGTCATCGACGAAGTTCTCGCTTCTGGCCTCCGCGGCAGAGGAGGGGCAGGTTTCCCGACTGGCAGAAAATGGCAATTCGCCGCGAACGTCCAAGCCGATCAAAAGTACATTGTCTGCAATGGCGATGAAGGCGATCCCGGCGCGTTCATGGACCGTTCTATTTTGGAAGGCAATCCCTTTGAAGTCATCGAAGGCATGATGCTTGCGGGCTATGCCTTTGGGGCGAGCGAAGGCTACTTCTATGTCCGCGCGGAATATCCTGTCGCGGTCGAACGCCTTGAAAGGGCAATCAAAGATATGGAACAGGTTGGCTTGCTTGGCGACCACATCTTGGGAACGGATTTCAGCTTCCGCGCGCATCTCCGCTTAGGGGCTGGCGCATTTGTCTGCGGGGAAGAAACCGCGTTGCTCAATTCGATCGAAGGCAAAAGAGGCATGCCCCGTCCTCGTCCGCCCTTCCCTGCCATCAAAGGGCTTTGGGGCAAGCCGACTTGCGTGAACAACGTCGAGACTCTGGCGCAGATTCCTTACATCATCCGCGTTGGCGCGAAAGAGTATGCCAAAATCGGCACCGAAGGAAGCAAGGGCACGAAAGTCTTCGCTCTTGGCGGCAAGATTAACAATGTCGGCCTCGTTGAGGTGCCGATGGGCACCACGCTCCGCACGCTTATTTACGATATCGGCGGAGGCATTCCTGGCAACAAACGCTTCAAGGCCATCCAAACCGGCGGCCCATCTGGCGGATGTTTGACCGAAAAGGATTTGGACACCCCAATCGACTATGACTCTCTCGTCGCCAAAGGCTCCATGATGGGAAGCGGTGGGGCGATTGTCATGGACGAAGACAACTGCATGGTCGACGTCGCTTCCTTCTATATGGATTTCATCTGCAATGAGTCTTGCGGCAAATGCTCTCCTTGCCGCATAGGCACGAAGAGGCTTTATGAGATGCTTCAGAAAGTCACCAACGGAACCGCCACCGAGCAGACCCTGAAGGACATGAAATACCTGGCGACCGTCATTAAAGACGGATCCTTGTGTGCGCTTGGCCAGACCTCGGCAAATCCTATCCTTTCCACGATGACTAACTTCCCTGAGGAATACGAGGCCCACGTCAAAGACAAGAAGTGCCCCGCCCACGTTTGCAAGAAGCTCATGCAATACTATATCGATCCGGACAAATGCAAAAAGTGCTCAAAGTGCGCTCGCAATTGCCCGGCTAATTGCATTAGCGGCGTCCCGGGAAAAGTGCCTTACGTCATCGAACAAAGCAAGTGCTTGAAGTGCGGCGCCTGCATGAGCGGCTGCCCCTTCCATGCGATTGAGAAACGCTGAGGAGAAAGAAAATGGAAAACGTCAACATCAATATCGAAGGACGCGTTTATAGCGTCCCCAGCAATCTCACCGTCTTAGAAGCCGCCCGCAAAGTCGGCTATAACATCCCAACGCTTTGCTACTGGAAAAACGGCGAGAACTCGCTTGCTAGCTGCCGCGTTTGCTTGGTGGAAGTCCGCTCTGCCAGAGGCTCTAGGCTTGTCGCTAGCTGTGTCTATCCCGTCACCGATTGTCAGGCTGAAAAGGGATTTGAGATTCACATCTCCTCCCCGATGGCCATCAACGCCAGACGCACCTCGGTCGAGCTTTTGCTAAGCAACCATTCCCAAAACTGCCAAACGTGCGTGAAAAACGGGCGCTGCGAATTGCTTCATGTCGCTGATCTCGTTGGCGCTAGAGACCATCAGTTCGAAGGGGAAAAAACGCCCTCTTGCTACGATGATGCCGCCCCTGGAATCATCCGCGATACCAGCAAGTGCATTCTTTGCGGCCGCTGCATTGAGCGCTGCAAAAAAGCCCAGGGAATTGGAATTCTCGGCTTCGAGAAGCGAGGATTCTCCACGATTGTCGGCCCTGCCTCGAATCGTTCCTTCGCCAATGTCCCTTGCATTCAGTGCGGTCAATGCATCGAAGTTTGCCCCACGGGCGCTCTGAGCGAGCATCGCGAAATCGGCAAAGTCGATGAGGCGATGATGCAAGGGAAATACGTCGTCGTCCAAACCGCTCCGGCGGTGCGCGCCTCGATTGCCGAGGAATTTGGTCATAAGATTGGCGAAGAAAACGGGACCGGCAAAATGGTTGCTGCGCTTCATCGCCTTGGATTCAAGAGAGTCTTTGATACCAACTTCGCTGCGGACCTCACCATCATGGAAGAGTCGCAGGAACTGATCAACCGCATCAAGTCCAATGGGGTTTTGCCGCAAATTACCTCTTGCTCCCCAGGCTGGATTAACTATCTAGAATACTTCTATGGCGATTTGATCCCTCATGTGTCGACCTGCAAATCTCCCCATGAGATGGAGGGCGCGATCATCAAGAGTTATTTCGCCAAGGCGCATGATTTGAATCCGAAAGACATCTTCGTGGTTTCCGTTATGCCTTGCACGGCGAAGAAAGGCGAAGCGCAGCGCAAAGAAAACGCAGCGGTGGAGGGTTTGCCCGACGTCGATGCCGTTTTGACCACCCGCGAGCTCGCCGTCCTCATCAAGAGGGCTGGCTTGCTTTGGGACGAACTTCCCGAAGAAGACTTCGATCAGGATCTGCTTGGGAAATATTCTGGGGCTGGCGTCATCTTCGGCGTCACGGGAGGCGTCATGGAAGCCGCTTTGCGCACTGCCTATCATTCTTTGACGGGTGAGGAATATGGGCCGATCGATTTTGCTTCCGTACGTGGCTTAGCGGGAGTCAAAGAAGCGGAAGTCACCATTAAAGGGATGACTTTGAAAGTTGCTATCGCTTCTGGCATGAAAAACGCAAAGCCTCTGCTGGATGAGATCCGCGCGGGGAAATCCCCCTATGCCTTCATAGAAATCATGGGTTGCCCAGGCGGCTGCATCAACGGCGGCGGTCAGCCGTTCGTGAAGCCGAATTTCCTTGCGGGCAAAGAGGCCCCTGACATTTTGG
Organism: Lachnospiraceae bacterium; assembly: GCA_963658395.1. Taxonomy (GTDB): domain Bacteria; phylum Bacillota_I; class Bacilli_A; order RFN20; family CAG-826; genus Alloenteromonas. The sequence goes on from CAVKPZ010000034.1 coordinate 7,687, forward strand.
ATACCTACTGCCAAAAAAGAGCGGGCATCCTCTACTCCATAGACGAGAAATCGACCATCCGCCAATCTCATAACAACCCCGATATCAAAGCTCTTTACAAGAACTTCCTTGGCGAGCCTTGCGGAGGGGTATCCGAGAATCTCTTGCACACCCATTATCGGGCGAACCGCGAGAAGTTCCCCGGGAAGTGAACTTGCCGATACGAAGCGTCTGCCTAATAGCGGGCGCTTTTTTGACGGTCAAAGCTTAGCGAGCAGGTCTTCTAGTTCCTTAGGAGTGGAAATAACGTAGTCGCTTTTGCTTTCCAATTCCTTTGTGTAGAAGCCATAGCCCCATTTGACGAGCACGCTTCTTAATCCGGCGTTATGGGCTGTTTCGATATCAAAAGCGGAATCGCCCACGTATAGGGTCTCTTCTCTTGCTAAGGAAAAGCGATTGATCACGCGAAGAGTCGAGGCAGGATTTGGCTTCGGCGCCTCGCCTTCTTTTTGGCCAGACACGCCATCAAAAAGGCCTGGCAGATAAGCGGGAACGACAATCTGGGCTAAGGCGTCTGGCTTGTTCGAAACAACGAACATGCTGATTCCTTTGCTTTGGAAGGATTTTAAGACCTCCAACAGGCCGGGAAACGGCTTTGTGTTGTCCTCTTGATAAGCCTTGTATAAAGGCATGTATGTCCTTTTTAAAGATGCGAAGCGAACTGGATCTTCACCCTTATCTTTCAAGGCTCTTTTCACCAAGCGATCTGCGCCGCCTCCAATCAGGGTTTTCGCCTCTTCCAAGCTGAATGAGTAAGAATACCCTTCTATGCGAAGAGCGTCGTTGATGGCTCTAGTGATGTCGGGCAAGGTGTCGAGCAATGTGCCGTCTAAGTCAAAAATTAAGTTCCGAATCATAGCCCCAATATTATAGGGTCAGTCCAGATTTTTATTTGTCTTTGTGTTCCTCATCCAGGCTTAATTGCTTCTTCACCCATTTGACGTAGCGAGAGAAGATGTAAACCGCTTTCTTGTGAGGGATGCCAAGCCTTTCGGCGGCTTCTTGGACGGTATAACCCTCCAGACGGTGCCTCATGATGTCGATTGCGATGGGGTCGATATTCTTTGGAAGATTTGTGACTTCCATGATGGAGTCCTGAAAGTTCATGTAGTCCTTTGGGTCATCAAGAGGCCCGTCCGAAGGGACGACGTCCGCTAAGACGAGGGAGGATCCATCCTTTGCATTCAGCTCATCCTCCAAAGAATCGGTAACCATCGTGGCGGTTTTGGTCAGCTTGTGGTCGACCCGGTTAGACATCACAAAACGGATGCAGCGAATCAAGAAACTTTGGAAGGTGCTTTTCCCAAACTCGTAAGTGAGTTGGGCGTCGTAGAAGGCGTGGAAGAAGATTTCGTTGATCTCCCAATCGTCGAAGAACGCCTTCATTTTCGGCGAGGCGTTATAGCATAAAGGGTGTCGCATGGCGGCTTTGCGAGCGATCAAAACGTCATAGGCGAGAAGACCGCCCATTCGCGCTCTAAGCAGGAGCTCCTCGTCGGAAAGCTCCGCATAAGTCGTTGCTAAAATATTAGACATAGATGTCCTTTCCAATTAGGGCAAAAAATCACTTAGCGATTACGAAGCGAAGAAATTTGAGCGAGGAAGATGCCTGTAGCAACGGAGGCATTCAAAGAATTAACATGCCCGACCATTGGGATCTTCGTCACAAAGTCGCTGTCGCGCAGCAGAAGTCGAGAAACCCCGAATCCTTCGCTTCCAACGATGAGGGCAATGGGGCACTTGTAGTCGATTGCGTCGTATGAAGTGCTTGCGTTGCCGTCGCTGGAAACAATCCAGAAGCCATTTTCTTTGAGCTTTCTGATGGCTTGGGAGAGGTTTGGAACGGAAGCCACTTTAGCGTAACAGAACGCGCCGGTTGAAACCTTTGCTACGGTGCTATTCAAAGGCACCTCGTTCCTTTTCTTCATGATGATCCCGTCGACACCAAAGGCATCGCATGACCTCAGGATCGCTCCTAAGTTATGGGGATCTTCAATTCCATCAAGGATCAGGAGGAGAGGGTATTTGCTATTCTTGGAGCCTTCGATAAGGTCCTCGACGGAATAGTTTTCCCATCCCCTGCAGATTGCCACAAACCCCTGATGAGAGGAATTTTTGGCAATATGCGTCAAATCGTCCTCGCTGCCGATTTCGACATTAATCTTCTTCGTTTGGGCCATTACCACGATAGGATCCCTTTCGAATTTTGCTAACGTAACAAGTTTCGTAGCATAGCCCGAGGAGACGGCCTCGCGAACGGCGTTTTTGCCGTATACCATTATAAACATACATTTTCCTCCGAGAAAAGACCTATTATTTCGCCGATCAAAACACGCCTTTTTCGATCAATTTTGCCCGCAGCATATCGCTTTTTTCAAAATCATGGGCTTCTTTGGCTGCGTTGTAGCCCTCAAAAATCTTTCTGGTTTCCTCGTCAATCGATGGCTCATCGACCTTGATCCCGAGGGCGAAGAAGTAGTCCTTCAAGCGTCCATAATTGGCTTTCAAAGCTTCTAAATCCAAAGGACGCTTCCTTAGATTTTGATTGGCCTCTTTGATTTCTGCATAGAGAACGCTTAAAGCGTTCGGGGTATTCAAATCGGCGCATAGTTCATCAAAGAAAGCATCCTCGTTTTCGCCTTTAATGGAAGTTAAATCTACGCCTGACATCTGCAGTTTTATCGATAGTGCACGGAAGGCGGAAGAAATCTTTTGATAGGACTTCGTCGCTTCTTGGATAGTCTCGTTCGTAAAAGAAAGAGGCGCCCTGTAATGAGTGTTTAGCACCACCAAGCGGAAAGGCATGCCACCATACTTGGACAAGACGTCTTTCGCCAAAATCACATTGCCTAGGGACTTCGACATCTTCTCATTGTCGATATTGATAAAGCCATTGTGAAGCCAATAATGGGCAAGCTTATTGTGATTATGCGCTTCGCTTTGCGCCATCTCGTTTTCGTGATGGGGGAATTTGAGGTCAAAACCGCCGCCGTGGATGTCAATATATCCGTGCTGTTCTTTGAAAATCGAGGCAATCATGACACAGCATTCGGTGTGCCATCCTGGCCTTCCTTCGCTCCAAGGAGTCTGCCATTTAATGCCTTCCTCGGTCTTTTTCCACAAAGCGAAATCCAAAGGGGATTCCTTTTGGGAATTCACCTCAATGCGGGCCCCCGAAACCAAAGATTCTGGGGTGTTCCCGGAAAGGCAGCCGTAGTCCTTGTCGCGGCTTACCCTGAAGTAGACATCCCCATTGTTTTCGTAAGCGTTCCCATTTTTCATGAGATCGCCGATGTAGGAAATCATCTCCCCCATGTAGACGGTTGGCTTTGGGGTGAAATCGGGCTGCAAGGCGTTCACCTGATCGACGGCTTCTCGGAATTCTTTGATTACGCCTTCGGTCAGGTCTTTCTCGCTAACCCCGAGCTCCTTCGCTCGGTTGATGATCTTGTCATCGACGTCTGTGTAGTTTGAAACGTAAGTGACTTGATAGCCAAGGGAGAGGAAAAGCCTCCTCCAGGTATCGAAAACAATCACGGGGCGCATATTGCCGATGTGCGGAGAATTATATACGGTCGGTCCGCAGACGTAGATCGACACTTTTCCGGGAATTATGGGATTGAACTCTTCCAGTTTGTTCCCAAGGGAGTTGAACAAGGTGACTTTGTGCATGGGCTTATCTTACCATCCCTCATTATCCTTTTCTCGTCTCCCGATTGAATTTTTCCTTTAGGAAGTGCTTTCTTCCAAAGACAAGAGGGCAAGGAACAGTCGTTGCAGTTTGAAAAAGCCCGCAAAAATGGTTTTTTATTTCGATTTTGCAGGGTTTTTGGAAATCTGTTTTGGCGTTTCTCCCTAAAGTAATCAGAAACGCTTGTTCGTTTGCTTTAGGTGGCCTTCTAAATATCACTACCAATTTATTGGTAACGCTTGACGAACTTGAACTTGCCCTTTATCATTTTGCACGCTGAAAGTTGAATGATGTTTTATGGGAAGGGAAAAGGTTTTTTTAATCTGCTCTGAATGCTTGGCCAGGAACTATACTGTTACCAAGCGGAAAGACTCGTCCGAACGTCTCAGCTTCAACAAGTTCTGCCCGCATTGCGGGAAGCACACGCTTCACAAAGAAAGTAAGTAAGGAGGAAAGCAAATGACAACCCCTGGAAAGTACATCAAAGAAGTTGGCAAAGAAGCCAAACGAGTTCGCTGGCCCAAAAGGGAGCAGCTCATCCCGATGATTGTCGTGGTGATTGCCATTTCACTTTTCGCCGCAATTTTCCTTTCTTTGGAGGATTTAACCGCGGCTTCGATGATCAACCAGCTCAAGGCCGCTTTTGGAGGCAAGTAATTTATGGCAAGCAACATTGGCGAAAAACATTGGTATATCGTTACCACCTACTCGATGCATGAATCGAAGACCGCTGAGAATCTTCGCAAGCGCATTGAGACCATGAACATGCAGGATTACATCATGCGTGTCTTGGTCGCCGAGCAAGAGGTTCAGGTACTTGATAAGAATGGTCTCCCAGCGACTGTGAAAGACAAAGAAACGGGCGAGATGAAGCCCAAAATGAAGATGAAGAATCTCTATCCTGGCTACATCTTCATTGAAATGGTCATGACGGATGAATCTTGGTACATCGTTCGTAACACCCCGGGGGTCACCGGCATCGTCGGCTCTTCCGGCGGCGGACAAAAACCCGCTCCGGTCGCTCGTGAAGCCATCGAACCCGTCCTTAAGAGAATGAACATCATCGATGAGGATATGTACGCTCGCTATGCGGTGGGCGATCAGGTCCGCATCATCCATGGCGCCTTTGAAGGAACGGAGGGAACCATCACCTTCATTGACAAGGACACTCACGCCGTTCGTATCGAGACCACCTTCTTTGGCCGCGTCACACCGGTTGATGTCGAGTTCTCCGAAATCGAAAAAATCTGATCATCGATTCACTTTGGACAAACGCGTAAGTTTTTGAGCGCCTGACGAAAATCGGCGCTGCCATCGCGCGTTCGCGGCCTCCTTCGGCCACTTCAAGCCCCTTTTTCGGGGCTTTTTTGGTGCGCCGAAAAAGAGGTTCTGGCCGCGTTCAGGCCGGGTGGCCTGAACGAGCTAGGTTCGCGAGGAACTCGTCCTCGCCGCCGCTCCAGTCGACGACCTTCCTTATGCGCTTCATGGCGAGCCTCTTGTAACAATCCTTGACGGCGGAGATCAGCGAGAGGACGAACCTCTTCATGATCGAGAGCGCGGCGGCAGAATTCTTCTCCGCAGTGAGATTCGCGTCGTCGGCGAAGCTTACGTCGAGCTGCCAATGGAGGCTGTTTTCGACGCCCAAATGGGCCCTTGCGGCACTCGCGAAAAGATCTGGCGTCATCTTATGATTTCGCTAATTCTCAAAAAACTCGTGCGCTTATCCTGCAATATAATTCCAGGTGCATCGGCTTTTCTAGGGCTAGCTTACGATATCAAAGGGTATCCATTGTGATTGGCAGGGCTTTTTATGTCAAATGGAGCTACATATCATCGTTGAATAAGGGACCAGAGTTCATTGATGATCGAAGCAAAGGTTCTCTTGCTTTGCCTTTTGAAAATAAAGTGCCATTAAAGTGCCAAATCCTTTATAACGGTTTTTAGGAGGTATTTGTTCATGAACTTAGGCAGAGAAAACGAACAATTGGAATTCAAAAAGACCACAAGCGAAGTGAAAGATGCCGTCGATGACATTTGCGCAATGCTCAATAAGCATGGTTCTGGAAGGGTCATCTTCGGGGTTTGGCCAAATGGCGAGGCCAAAGGACAAGAGATTGGAGAATTTACTGCAGATGATATTGCTAGAGTTTGCAAAGAAGCGATCGTCTCAATGATCTATCCTTCAATTAAGGAGGTCGATTACGGCGGAGCCAAATGCCTCCAGGTTGATTTCGCTGGGCGAGAGAGGCCTTATTCTTCTTATGGAATCTATTACAAAAGAGTGGTAGATCGTTCCGAGAAAATGACTCCAGATGAGCTTAAAAGTGTCATGGCCTCCACAGATTACACCTCAAAATGGGAGAATTGTCTGACTTCGTTTGGTATAGACTGCGTTGATAAAGTGGCCCTTCGCTCTTTTTATGACGCCTCTCTTGCCTGTGGCAGACTCGACCCCCTGCCTGTCTACGATGAAGAGAAACTGCTTATTGGTCTTGGTCTTATGGAAGACGGGCGTTTGACGAACGCGGGGGCCTATTTATTTTCCGACAAAAAGCCAACCGTTTTGAAAATCGCCGTATACGTGACGGATGAGCGAATCAATTTCTCGGATATCCGCAGAGTCGAGGACAACATCTACAATCTGATTCGTTACGCGAACGCTTATGTAAAAGAACGCATGAACTGGAGGGTTGAGCAGGGGCCAGGAACATCGCGGTTAGAAATCCCAGAGGTCCCCGTAGAGGCGCTGCGCGAAATCATCGTCAACTCTTTTGCGCACGCCAATTATCGTGGGGTCACGGAAAATGAGATTGATATCACCCCAACCCGGATTGAAATCTATAACCCTGGGGAATTTCCGATTAATCTGAAACCTGAGATGCTCGCGGATTCCGAAAGAAGGAGCCAGCCTCGTAATAGGGTTATTCTTAACACCCTTTTCAAATGCAAAGACGTTGAAATGTTCGGCGGTGGTTTCCTCAAGGTCTTTGCCTCTTGCAAAACAAGCGGCGTCAAATTCAGTTATGAATCAAACGATGATGGGTTCACTTTTGTTTTCTATCGCGGGCAACCCGTTACCGCAAAAGACGAAAAGCCCTACGTTCTTGATACTGCTTTATCCACTAGCGATTACAAAGTTTTAAATTGCCTAAAAGAAAACCCGAGCCAAACGCGAGAAGAAATAGCTACCAGAGTCAAATTGAGCAAAAGAACAGTTCAAAGGGCTTTGGAAAAGCTTACCGAAACTAAAAAATAGTTCGAATAGGGTCAAAGAAAACAGGATACTGGGAAGTGCTTTGACTATCCGCTTATTAATCGCCGCAGGTTTTCGTCAAACGTTCAAAACTTATGCGTTTGTCCTGCGATTCACTTGGGACCTCCTGGAAAGGGGCTCTTTTTTGTTTGGCTGAATGCGTTGGTTCTATATGCCTGTCTTGGCGACAAGACAAAAAAGATATAAAATTGTCCTGTCGGTAAGACAAGGAGCTGATTCGTGGACAAAGAACTCTTAAAGCAAATAATCGCTGACCATAAGGAAAATTACCTCTTTAATCCCATCGTCGCCCGTGAAAAAGAGCTTGAAACAAATATTAATTATTGTTTTGTTGGACTTAGGCGCGTTGGCAAGTCCTACATGATGTTCCAACTCATTAATCAGCTTCTGGAAGAAAGGGTTCCGCTGTCTTGCGTTATTTATCTTAATTTTGAAGATGAAAGACTTTTTGAAATTACCAAAGACGATTTGAATGTGATTTTAGAGTTAGGGTTGGCGCTGGCCGGGGAAGGGAACAAACCGCATTTTTTCCTCGATGAGATTCAAAATGTCGAAGGCTGGGAAAAATTTGCAAGACGCCTTGCGGACATGAAATATCATGTTTGCATCACCGGCAGTAACAGCAAAATGCTTAGCAGCGATATCGTTTCGACTCTTGGAGGGCGTTTCCTTGTCGAGGAAATTTTTCCCTATTCTTTCCCTGAATATCTGCGCGCGCTTGGGAAAAGGCTGCCAGAAGGAACCTTATCCACAAAAGAAAATGCCTCTATGATCGAATGCTATTCCAAATATGTGAAATATGGCGCTTTTCCTGAGCTCGTAACCATCAAGAATAAAATCGATTATCTCCGCAGCGTTTACCAAACCATTTATCTAGGCGATATCCTTGCTCGGAATCATATCGAGAGCCCCTTCGCAGTGAGGCTTATCCTTAAAAAACTTGGCGAAAGCGTGGGCAAGCCGCTCTCTTTCACTAGGCTTACGAACATTGTGAAAAGCGCAGGCCTTGCTATTGGAAAGCAGACCGTGATCAACTATTTGGGTCATGCGCTTGATTCCTATCTAGTGTTTTCAATCCAAAACTACATGGGCAAGTTAGTCGATAAAGAAACCTCCCCAAAATACTATTTCGGTGATTCCGGACTGCTTAATATCCTTTCTTTGGACTGTGAGTCCGCGCAATTGGAGAACCTTGTCGCCATTGAATTGCTTCGCCGCTATGGCCAAGATGACGTCTTCTATTTCAGCGACAAAGCCGAGATTGATTTCTATCTCCCCGAAGAAAAGCTGGCAGTTCAGGTCAGCCTGAGGGCTTTAGATGATCTTGAAACCAAAGAGAGAGAACTCGGCGCTTTTGCAAAACTGAAGAATTTTATTCCTGATGTAAGATGCCTTCTGATTACAAACGCGGAAGAAGAGATTGTGACTTATGAAAAAATCGAGATAAAAGTCCTTCCTGCTTGGAAATTCTTGCTAGAAAGATAAAATAACACGGTTGTCTTGCGAATAAGACAAACATGGCATAAAACCGTCTTGTTGGTAAGACGAAGCCTCGCATCATTCTCATGTTCGATTCGATGGGTTTACTTTTCTTTGGCTTTTTGGGTGCCAGCAAGTTGATAAGCAAGCAGAGAGCCTTTTCGCTATAATTTAGGCAAGGCAGGTAACTTTATGGATCAGTTCATTGTTTCTTTGGCTTACAAGTACAACGGTTGGGGCCTTGCTCTCTATATTCTGGTGGTGTCCCTCATCGCCGGATTTCTTGCTGGGATCATCGGAATTGAGCGAGAGATGAAAGGCCAAGCCGCGGGGCTTCGCACGCATGTCCTTCTTTCCGTTGGCTGCACGCTTCTTATGGTGATTTCCGTTTTCGGGATCGGCATCGCCTCCGGCCAGATTGATCTGTCTTCTGGATCCTTGAACGACAGCCTTCTTTCCTATGATACTTCGCGTATTGCCGCGGGCATCATTGCCGGCATCGGCTTTGTCTGCGCTGGTACGATTATCCGCACGGGTCTATCCGTCAAAGGCTTGACTACCGCTGCTACCTTATGGGTTTGCGCCGGTATTGGAATGGCCTGCGGCTGTGGTTTAGTCCTAGAAGCGATCGTTGTTGCAGCGGTCACAATGATTTTGCTCATTGGTCTTCTTTACATCGAAAAGGTTCTGGGCAAGAGGAGCCCTCAGGTTACCATCACGGTCAAGAAGAACGTCACGATGGTCAGAGACATCCGCCAGCAAGCAGACGCGAATGGCCTTGTCATTAAAAACATCGGTACTCATGTGAAAAAACTAGAAAACGGCGAGGAAGCTCTCGCCATTGACGTGCTCTTTGCCCTTCAAAGCGGGCAGGCTGTTTTAGAAGAATTCTGCGAGTCTTTCACGACCCGCGAAGGAGTGATTTCCTTAGAGAAGCATCACTTCAAGAACCCAATAGGGGAATAAGCTAGTCTCCTATCGTCGCGCGGATTCTTTCGAATTCCTCTTCGACCGATGCAAAGTAATAACGCGAGTCTAATTCGGTGAACTTCACGCCGAAATGAGCTTTGAAAATCCGGTCAAACGTGCAAGTGAAATTAAGGAATATGATCTCCGCGGTTCTTAAAGGGGCGCATTCTTTGTTTTGCTCGGAGAGAAGGCTGACAATCGCGTCGATGGTAGAAAAAGCCAATAAGCCGGCTTGGTCGGAGAGCGCGTGCACCAAATCAGGCTCGCTAGGAAGGATCCAGTTGTAGTAATCGCGGAAGGGGGTTCCTCCTTTTTCGTAGGTCCCTTTATCCATATTGAGCCTTAAGGATGTGGCTTTCTGAGCTAGTTCCTTCGCGTTGTAGTTCTCCAATAGATCTTCATAAACCGCGCGTGTGACATCGCTTCCTGCGTCTTCTTGGGCGAAGAGATTATCAAAGAGATAGGCGGCAGCGCCTAAGATGTTTAGCGCCTCTTCCCGCGTTCTTTTTTGAATTTCCATTCTTAGCCAGGAGGAGGTCGCGTAATCGAAGGTATCTTTGAGTTGATCGTAGGAGTCGAGAGCTTGTTTCATGCCGCTTATTCTAATGGCTTTTGCCTCGGGCTTATAATCCTTTTGTGAAGTATCTTATCGTCAGCGACATCCATGGTTCCGAAACCGGGGGAATCCGTCTAAAGGAAGCCCTATCTAGAGAAAGGCCCAATTGCTTGATTCTTCTAGGGGATTTGTTGCACGGGTCATACGATTCCGATCCAAATTTCATCATTAGTCTTCTTAAAACGCAATCGATTGGGGTTCTTGCCGTCTGCGGCAATTGCGATGACCCTTACGGGGATGCGGAAGCTCTTGGCGTCGAATTGCCTGATACGAGAGAACTGTCCTTCCAAGGCTATAAGGTCTATCTGCAGCATCGGCCCTTTTGCTCCAGCTTTGCGACGAATTCCATTCTGCTAAACGGGCACACTCACCGCAAAACACTTTATGAAGAAGGTGGCGTGATTCATTGCAACCCCGGTTCCATCGCTTTGCCTAGAGACGATTCTCCGTCTTATGCAACCCTCGATGAAAGCGGCATCGTATTGGTAAATGCGATTAATGGTCTCCCGATTTTAAAAATGCCGATAAGTTCTATAAAACCTAAACTTTTCATAAAACGTACTATCAGACGATTCTGAGCGCCCCGATTTTCGA
>CAVKPZ010000035.1:0-17917 GCA_963658395.1 Lachnospiraceae bacterium
TCCGCTTTGCTTGAGGTCCTAGATCCCGAGCAGAACTACGCTTTCAACGATAACTACCTTGAAGAGCCTTATGACCTTAGCAACGTCCTCTTCATCTGCACGGCGAACAATCTCGATAACATCCCCCGGCCCTTGCTTGACCGCCTTGAACTCATCGAGGTGCCTAGCTACACCGAGCTAGAGAAAATCAAGATTGCCGAAGGCTTCTTGGTGCCGAAGCAAACTAAAGCCAACGGCTTAAGCGAAAAAGACATCCGATTCGAAGAGCCCGCGATCGTGGAGATGATCCGCCATTACTCGATGGAGGCGGGCGTGCGCCAGCTCGAGAGGCTGACGGCGAGCTGCTGCCGCAAAGCGGTGGTGGAACTCTTAGACGATCCCAAACTCAAAAAGCCGATCGAAGTGACGCCTGAAGTCGTCAAAAAGTACCTCGGAGTCGAGATTTTCGACGACACGAAGAAAGAGAAGGACAATCAGGTCGGCGTGGTGACGGGCTTAGCCTACACCGAGGCTGGCGGGGATATCCTTCCTATGGAGGTCACCTATTTCTCCGGCAAAGGAGGGCTTGTCCTCACCGGGAAGCTAGGCGAAGTCATGAAAGAGTCCTGCCAGATCGCCCTTGATTACGTTAGGGCCAACGCCAAGCGCTACCACATCCCCGACAAGATCTTCCAGGAGAACGACATCCACGTCCATTTCCCTGAAGGCGCCGTCCCTAAAGACGGTCCTAGCGCGGGAGTAGCGATCACCACGGCCATCATCTCCGCCCTCACCAACACGAAAGTGAACGCCAACGTCGCGATGACGGGCGAAGTCACTCTTCGCGGACGCGCGCTCCCCATCGGGGGGCTTAGGGAGAAATCCCTCGCCGCGATGAGAAGCGGAATCAAGACCATCTTGGTGCCCGAGGCTAACCGCAAAGACGTCTCCGAGCTTCCAAAGGAAGTCAAAGACGGCCTAGAAATCCTCTTCATGAAGGACGTCGACGACGCCTTGAAGGTCGCCCTCGCCCCTGAGGATAAGGCATGAGGCTCAACTTCCACTCTTCCTCTTACGTCAAAAGCGCCCCCTCTTTGAAGGAGGCACCCAAAGACGGCCTTCCCCACGTCCTTTTCGTGGGGAGGTCCAATGTGGGGAAAAGTTCCTTGATTAACGGCCTGACCGGCTCTAAGCTCGCTTTCTCTTCCAAAAAAGCGGGCAAGACCAAGCTTTTGAATTATTTCCTCATCGACAAGACCTTCTACCTCGTCGATTCCCCGGGCTATGGGGCGACGAGCTACGCGAACCTGTCCACAATCCAGTTCTCCAAGATGATGGAGGACTACGTGAAGGACAAGTCGCTAAAAGCGGTGGTCCTCCTTTTGGATCTAAGAAGAGATCCTGGCGAAGAGGATGAAGCCTTCTACAAATATCTCGTCTCCACGGGGGTGAAGCTCATCTCCGTCGTCACCAAATGCGACAAACTCAACCAGAAGGAGAGACACGAAGCAAGCCAAAGGGCCTTATCCCTTGGCCTGAGCGAGCCTCTTTTCTCCGATTTGAGTCCAAAATCGCTGGATTTGATTCGAAAAGCAATCACCGATTTGCTATAAAAAAGGCTCTGTTTCGAGCCTTTTTTGTTTATGGGGCAAAATCCGGGCAAAGCCTTGACTTTTCCGGGGGGGGGTATCATAGCTCTAAATAAAAGATTTGCAGGAGGTATTATGAAACATTGCAATTCTTGTGGAGCTGAAATAGCCGACAACGCCTCGACCTGCCCTAGGTGCGGGCAGGTCTTTGTCGCGGCGAAGAAAGGGAAGACCTGGGCGAACATCCTCTGCGTGTTCACGCTGATCTTCGGAATCCTCAGCGCCCTTTTGGGCGGGCTTTGTTGGATTCCGATCCTTGGCTTAGCCATCGCCATCCCCGCCGTCATCCTCGCCGTCGTTGGCTTGGCGGGATCCATCGTCTGCTGCCCCTTCTCCTCGAAGCGCGGCGTCTGCGTCACCGGCATCGTCTTCAGCGCGATCGGGCTCATCCCCTCTTTGATCCGGGTGATTATGCTCATCTCCTACGCCGCCGTATCCGCCTAAACTCAGGAAGCGCCTCTTTTGCTTTCTTAAGGCGAGATTTCCCTCCAAAAGGCTCCCAAAAAGGGCCTTTTTCCTTTGCTTTCCTTCTTTTTAGGGTGATAATAAGCCCGTTCTTCGTAGAGAACGCAGGGAGAGGAAGCTTCTTCGCCAAGAGAGCCTGGGGATGGTGAAACCAGGAGGAAGGGGCCCTTGAGTCGGCGGAGGAGAAGAGACGCTCGCCCCTGGCGATTAGGGGAAAAGTGCCTTAGCGATAAGGAAATTGGGTGGTACCGCGCGCCGCGTCCCAATCTGGATGCGGTTTTCTTTTGTTTGGAAGGAGAGAGTATGTTGGACAAGCATTACGACCATCTCGCCGTCGAAAGCGGCAAATACGAGAAGTGGGTGAAGGAGGGCTATTTCACCGCGGGGGACATGAGCAAAACCCCTTTCTCGTTGGTGATCCCTCCCCCGAACGTGACCGGGAAGCTGCATCTAGGCCACGTCATGGACACGATCCCGGACGACATCATCGCCCGTTACAAGAGGATGAAAGGCTATGACGTCCTTTGGGTGCCCGGCATGGACCACGCGGGGATCGCGACCCAAGCCAAGGTCGAGGCCAAGCTTCGTGAGCAAGGGATCTCGCGCTACGATTTAGGAAGAGAAGGTTTTTTGAAGAAAGCCTGGGAATGGAAGGACGAATACGCCTCCACCATCCACGAGCAGTGGGCCAAAATCGGCTTGAGCGTCGATTATACCCGTGAGAGATTCACCCTCGACGAAGGCCTCAGCAAAGCCGTCAAGCATGTTTTCGTGATTCTCTACAAGGAAGGCCTCATCTACCAAGGCGAGAAGATCATCAACTGGGATCCGGAGCTTAGAACCGCTCTATCGAACATCGAGGTCGAGCATAAGGACGATGAAGGCGAGTTCTTCTATTTCAAGTACGACCTCGAAGGGGGCGAGGGTTCTCTCATCGTCGCGACCACGCGCCCTGAGACGATGTTCGGGGACACGGCCGTCTTCGTGAACCCCAAGGACGAGAGATTCAAGGCTTTCGTCGGGAAGAAGGTCATCAATCCCGCCAACGGCGATCTTCTGCCTGTGATGGCGGATGATTACGTCGACATTGCTTTCGGCACCGGCGCCATGAAATGCACCCCGGCCCACGACCCCAACGACTTCGCCCTCGCTAAGAAATACGGCTTCCCGTTCATCAAGGTGCTCGACGATTCGGCGCGCATGAACGAGATGGCGGGCAAATACGCGGGCATGGACCGCTACGAATGCAGAAAGGCTCTGGTGGAGGACATCAAGTCTAGCGGCCACCTCGTGAAGATCGAGAAGATCGTTCACTCCGTCGGCCACAGCGAAAGAAGCGGGGCGGTGGTAGAGCCGATGCTTTCCAAGCAATGGTTCGTTAAAATGAAACCGCTAGCTAAGAAAGTATTGGAGAACCAAAAAACAGACGGCAAAGTCGAGTTTTTGCCAAAGCGTTTCGAGAAGGTTCTCCTTCGCTGGATGAGCGAGGTCGAGGATTGGTGCATCTCGCGTCAGCTTTGGTGGGGGCATCGAATCCCCGCCTATACGAACCTCAAAACAGGCGAATTGCTCGTCACCGAGGAGGAGATGGATCCGAAGGAATGGAAGCAAGACGAAGACGTCCTCGACACCTGGTTCTCCTCCGGCTTATGGCCTTTCGCGACCATGGGTTGGCCAAATGAGGAGAGCCCGGACTTCAAGCGCTACTTCCCAACCGACGTCTTGGTCACCGGATACGACATCATCTTCTTCTGGGTGAGCCGCATGGTCTTCCAGTCGCTTCATTTCACCGAAAAGGCCCCGTTCAAGAAAGTGGTCATCCACGGCCTCATCCGCGACGAGAAAGGGAGGAAGATGTCGAAGTCCCTGGGGAACGGGATCGATCCTCTCGACATCATCGCGAGCTATGGCGTCGACGCGCTGCGTTACTTCATCACCACCAACAGCACCCCAGGGCTTGATATGCGCTACTCCGAGGAAAAGCTCCAAAGCGCCGAGAACTACCTCAACAAAATCTGGAACGCCTGCCGCTACGTCGAGATGACTTTGGGGGATGATTACACCCCCAAGGAAATCGATAAGTCCGCCTTGAGCGTCCTTGACAAATTCATCCTCTCCCGCCTCGAGGAGACCATCCGCAAGGTTGAGGGGAAGATGGAGGAGTACCAGTTCGGCGCGGCCTCAGGTTACCTCTACGACTTCGTTTACGACGATTTCTGCTCGTATTATCTGGAAATGAGCAAGGTCGCTCTAGGCAAGAAAGAGAATGAGGAGAGCGTCAAAGCGGTCCTTTACAAGGTCATCAAGGAGATCATCCTTCTGATCTATCCCTATTGCCCCTTCGTCACCGAGGAGATGTACCTTTCCTTGCCTTGCCATAAGGCCTCGATCATGCTCGAAAGCTACCCTTCCTTCGACAAGAGCCTTCTTTTCCCCTCCGCGGAGAAAGAAGGGAAGCTCCTCAAGGAAATCATCAAGGACGTCCGCGGCTACAAATCCAGCCGCAAGATCGCCCCGAACGCGCCGATCACCCTGATCCTGTCCCCGAAGCCTCTCTTCAAAGGGGTGGAGGAATACCTGACCCGTTTCCTCTTCGCGAAGAAGGTGAGCTTCGAGAAAGAGGCCCCGCAGGGGGATTGCTTCGTCTATGGCAAGTACACCCTCGTCGTCTCCGAGGACATCGATCCCGCGAAATTAAAGGCGAGCCTGCTTGAAGAGAAGGCGAGGCTGCTTGGCGAGATCGCTAGAGGAGAGAGGATGCTCTCAAACCCCGGCTTCGTGAGCAAGGCCCCAGAAACGAAAATCGCCCTTGAAAGGGAGAAACTCGCTTCGAACAAGGACAAACTGGCGAGCGTCGAAAAGAGGCTTGCGGCCCTCTGAAAGCTGACGCCTAGGGAAACTTAGGCGTTTTCTTTTGCTAGAAAAGGCGAATTCCCCTTAATTAATAAGGTGAAGGCATTTATTTTAGGAGGAATGAACCATGAACGATTCAAGATTGCTGAGCGATGAGGAGCTGAATTCCCTTCGCCCTGGGGAGGCGCTTACCCTGGCGACCGTCCTCGTCGTCTTCACCGTGGCGATTCTGGCGGTGGTGGCCTATAAGCTTTTCACCAGCAAAGAGGGCAAGGCGCAGCTGCAGGGCTTCAAGTTCGAGTGGGGTGGCCTGCTTTGAGGATTTCCTCACTGAGCAAAAGCGACCGGCCAAGAGAAAAAGCATTCGAGAAGGGGATGGAGGGGCTTAGCGATGAGGAATTGCTCGCCCTGATCCTCTCTAGCGGAAATAAGCAGTGCGGCGCGCTTGATATCGCCATGAACCTGCTTGACCACTTCGTGGGGCTCCCCTCCCTTTCCTCTTGCCCTTATCTCCTTCTGGAGAGGGAGAAAGGAGTGGGGAGAGCCAAGGCCTCCATTTTGGGGGCTTGCTTCGAACTCGCCAGAAGGCTAAAGAAACCAAGCGAGTCAAAAAACTTAGAAAAGGAGATAAGAAAGGATCTGCTTGGCAAGAAGCAAGAAGCCCTTTACGCCTATTTCCTGGGGCAAAAGGGGGAGGTGCTAGGCAAGAGGCTGATCCTCCTTGGCTCTTTAAGCTCCCTCAAAGGAGGAAAAAGGGCATTGCTTTCCTCGCTTCTTTATAGCAACGAAGGCGACCTTCTTTTGGTCCATTGCCACCCTTCGGGAGTTGCTTTGCCCTCAAAAGAAGATTATCTGTTCACGATTCAGTTGGAGAGATTCTCCGCGGCTTTCGGGTTGCGCTTGAAAGATCATTGGATCGTCACGGAAAGCGGGAAATATTCCTTCAAAGACGGGGGATTTTTGGGAGTGGAGAAAAGAGAGAAAATTCCGTAATTTCCAGTCATCAAAACTAAATCTGCAGGTATTGACGAAAGAAAATCGATGTCAAAAAGAAACGTAAACTAGAATAGGACATTTAGCCTAATGCAGTTTGAAAGGCGGCCTATGATACTTTATAATCCCTATGTGAATACCAAATTCGAGATTGCTTGAGACATGAAAATCGCTCGCGAAGCCCTTGGCTTGACGCAGGAGAGAATCGCGGAGACTATAGGGGTCAGCGCCCGCACGATAAGGCGGATAGAGGCCTGCGAGGACTTTGAATTAAGCGAAGAAAGCAAAGAGAGATTCTATTCCTTTGTTTTCGGCAAGCTTGAGGGCTTTAACAAACTGAAATCCGAGATTCGGAAAGAGGTTTTGAAGTCTGATGAAGTTCTTTTGTTCCATGGCTCTAAGCAAGGGATCGTCGGTTCAGTCGACCCGAAGAAAAGTTCCCCCTTCAATGACTTCGGGCAAGGGTTTTACGCCGGGGAGAGTTATGAGCAAAGCGCAACTTTCGTTTGCGACATCCCCAAAGGATCCGTCTATTTATTTCGCTTGGAAAAGACGGGCTTGACGTTCAAGACCTATGGTGTGGATTTGGACTGGCTTTTGGTGGTCGGGTATAACCGCGGAATGCTGAACGGCTATCTCGGCCATCCTTTGCTCGAAAAGGCGGTGAAGGAAAGCGAATCCTGCGACGTCATCCTCGCTCCCATCGCCGACAATCGGATGTTTGTGATCATCGACCAGTTTCTCCAGGGCGAAATCACCGATCAGCAATGCATCCATTGCCTTGCCGCGACGCATTTCGGCAGACAATACGTGGTGAAAAGCGATGAGGCCTGCACAAAGCTCAAAATGCTGGAACGTTTCTATATCTGCAAGGACGAAAAAAGGAAATTCGATGAAGTGAAGGGGAAAGAGGCCGCCAACGGCGAAGCGAAAGTAAACCTCGCGCGGAGCGAATACTTGGGGAAAGGAAAATACATCCAGACAATCTTATGCTGAGCAGGAGACCGAATTATGACGGCTTGATCTTATGCCGCCTTGAAGCGGAGGTTTTTGAGGCCTCCATCGCCTACTTTCTTGGGAGCAGCGAGATTTTCATCCGGCGTTTTGCCCATTCTTCCCTGGCGGATTCTTTTGATGCCAAGGAACTTTTGAACGCAGGTGACGGGGCATTGAAATGCTTGGAAAGCCTCAAAAAGGAATATGGAGACATCGCTTACGGCAAAGAAAAATGGAGCAGGGAGGAAATGTATTGGATCGGCTATACCCATCGCTTTTTTTGCTTGACCTACGGGGTCAGTTCGCTAGAGGCTTTCAAGATCTTGAGGCCCAAAGATCTTAGGAAAGTCTATTGCTCTTATCACACGCTCGATTGCTCCCAAGCCATCGCGCGGATGCTTGAGACAAGAGGCCTAACCCTTGACCAGGAGGAACTCGAGGAGAAAGTGAAATCGATTTACCGAAGAATGTTGAAAGAAGAGAAATCCGGCAAGGCCCATGGAAGAAAGATGAGCAAAGCCTTTGGCTAGAAAACGAGGTAAGGCGACTTTCAAAGTGAAGGGCCCCTCCCTTGCTGTTTCCTTTGGATTTTAAGTTCTTTTGCGTTTGTAAACGAAGGGTTCCCTACTATAATAAGCCCACTTCCAAGGAGGTGCTCTTATGAAGAAAACGCACGTTCTGCTGACCCTTTGCCTCGCCGGGCTCCTCGCCTCTTGCTCGTTTAGCTTCAACGTCAACCCGAAAAGTTCCGAGAGCGGCGGAGAGAAAACCTCCGATCCCTCTTCCGAAGTGGAAGGGGAGGGCGATTTCAGCTATTACTCCGGCAGCGTCGAAATCAGCAAAGCCTACGAGAAGGCGAAGGTTTATTTCGGCGCCTTGAATTCCTACAAATACCTTCCCTGCGTGAACTTCAATTTCGTCGAAGACGTCCCTTACGTAACCATCAAAGACTACTACTCCTCTTTCTTCGATGCCTTTTTCGGCGATTTCTTCCGCGTGGACGGGGATGAGGTGAGCAACCGCAACACGGGCGCCTCGCTTTGTTTCGACGTCTCTTCCAATTCCATCTACAGCGAGGATTTCGACCAGTTCGTGAACTTCACGGGGACCCCGATCCCCGTGGACGCTTTTAACGCCGCGGGAAATGAGACCGATCCCTTAAGCAGCCTCGAGGAGGGCTCCTGCACCTATCAGAAAGGGAGCAAAATCACCTATAAATTAGGCGCTTACCACGCCCAGATGGTGAGCTATGGGGGCGACATCTACGTGCCTTTTTCTTACCTTGACACGGTCACCTGCGCGGGAATCGGCTACCGCTTCGTCTGGAACGGGAGCGATTTCTATCTCTGCGATTCGGGCTATCTCTATGCGAACCAGACCCTGACCCAATACGGGGAGGCCTTCTACTCGGGCTCCCTCAATTCCAGCGCCAGAAGCCAAAGCTTCGCCGACTACAATTACTATTCCTTTCTCTTTGAGATGAGGAATTTCTACGGCAAGTTCGACACTTTGGGAATTTCTAGCCTCGACGCGAAATTCGAAAGCCTCGGGCTCAAAAGCAAGTTGACTTCGCGCCTTCCTTCGATCGCCGACAGCGCCATCGCTGACGCCTTAGTCCAGGTGTTCGCCGATGGGGGACACACTTACTTCGAGAACCGCGGCTTCGGCTGCAAATACAGCTATTCCACCGATTCCAACCTCCAGGGGAAGATTTTGGAAGACAGCCGTTACTTCAAGGGCATGCAGGCTTATAACCTCCTAAGCAACTATCGGGCGTCGAACAACATAACCAAAAGCGGCCTCTACATGAACGGATCTACCGCGCTCATCGTCTTCGACGAGTTCTCGCTTAACAGCAGAAGCGCCTCGCCGACCAAGAGGAACGTGACCGCCGACACCGTGAGCACCTTCGGCATCTTCTACAACGCCTTCAAGACCATCTCGATGAATTTTTCCATCAAGAACGTCGTCTTCGACGTCTCGATGAATGGGGGTGGGGCGGCCATCGCGCTTGGCCACGCCTTGTCTTTCATCACGAATGATGCGATTTCATTAAATATGAAGAACCCCCATACCGGCGCGACTTTCAAGGAAGTTATATACGTGGATAATAATTTCGACGGAAACGCCAAAGACGCTGATTCTTACGCGGGCCAGTACAATTTCTACATCCTGACTTCTCCTTATTCCTTCTCCTGCGGGAACGCCTTCCCTTGCATCGCCAAAGACAATGGGTGGGCGAAGATCATCGGCAAGAAGAGCGCCGGGGGAGACTGCGTCGTGAGCAAAGGGGTTTCGCCCGATGGAACGATCTGGTCGATGTCTGGCAACACCGCTCTCATCCACGCGGACGGGACGAGTTTCGATAGCGGGGCAGAGGTCGATTACGATCTCGATTACTCTTCTTACTACAATCTTAGCAAGCTCGATTCCTTTCTCTCCTCAAAGTAAGGCTTGCCCTTCGCTCCCTAGAGGCGCCATTCCTTGCTTGTTTGCCTTGGACATCTGGGCGGGCATTGAATGTTTTTAGGGGCGCTAGGAAGTTGCCCTTCCTCAGCCTGAAAACCGGAATCGCTTCGGCAACTTAGGCAATCGCCAAAAGCCTCAAAAAGTTCTTCCCTTAAGGGAAAGAAACGTCTATCATACTCGCGTTGTCACCTCCGGGCTTAGAGGTACAACCGCCTAAAAAAGGCTTAAGTGGAACTCTTCCCGCCTTCCTAGCGAGTCTTAATTCAAGCCAGAAAATGGAGGAAAACAAAGCATGTACGCTATCGTTGTGACTGGCGGCAAGCAGATCAAGGTCTCGGTCGGAGACAAGATCTACGTCGAGAAGCTCGACGTCGAAGCCGGCAAGGATGTTAAGCTTGACCAGGTCCTCTTCATCGGCGGCGAATCCACCAAAGTCGGTTCCCCGCTCGTGAAAGGGGCTTCCGTCGACTGCAAAGTCGAGAAGCATGGTCTAGGCAAGAAGATCCGCATCTACAAGTACAAAGCGAAGGCCAATGAGCGCAAAACCCTCGGCCATCGCCAGCCTTACACCTGCTTGGTCGTGAAAGCGATCAACGCCTGAACCCATGGTTAAGGTCAAGATCGAATACAAAGGCAAGGATCTCCAAACCCTGGAGATCAAAGGCCACGCAAACAGCGCCCCATATGGCGAGGACGTTGTCTGCGGAGCGGTATCCTTATGTTCCTTCGGGGCACTCAACGCCCTAGAGGAGCTCGAGGAGGAGTTCGAGTATTCGGTCGATCAGGAAGAAGGCTCCATTCGGCTTGAGTCCAAAGGGAAACTCAGCGAGCACGACGCCGTCGTGCTTGAGACGCTCATCCTTCAGCTTAAGACCGTGGAGGCCTCTTACCCAAAGAACATCGCCATCCAAGAAAGGAAGCAAGCAAAATGAAATTTGTCCTCGACATTCAGTTCTTCGCTTCGAAGAAAGGCGTCGGTTCCACCAAGAACGGACGTGATTCCGCTGGCCGCCGCCTAGGCGCCAAAGTCGGTGATGGGCAGCTCATCACCGCCGGCTCGATCATCTACCGTCAGCGCGGCACGAAGGTCTATCCGGGGGAGAACGTCATGAAGGGCGGAGACGACACCCTCTTCGCGACGATCACCGGCATCGTGAAATTCGAGAGATGGGGCAAAAGCCGCAAGAAGGCTTCTGTCTATCCCGTCGAAGCGAAATAACTTCTGATTGAAGCCTGGGCCACTTCGGTGGCCTTTTCTCTTATTTATTTACGCAAGCGCCACGGGCTTTTGACCAAAAGGAGAAGAAATGCAATCTCGCTTATTGACATTTCCTCGCCAAGGTCAAGAATAGCCCGAGTTTGCGAAAGGAAATCAATTAACGATATGAAAAAAGCAAAATTCATCATCCCCTTTGCCGCAGCCATTCTTCTTGCAGGCTGCTCGACAGGAGGGGATATCGCCTCATCCTCGGACAAGGTCTCCTCTGAGCCTTCTTCCTCAACTTCCGACGTCTCCAGCGAGAAGAGCGACATCAGCTCCTCCGAATCCAGCGATGGAGGCGATTCCATCTCTTCGGAGTCCAAAGAAGACCCCAAGCCGAAAGAGGTCACCATCGACGAGCTTTCCGCCTATGCTTCCGCTTTCGAGGCCAAAGTGGATTCGGTGAGTGGTGGCATCATCAAACATGACACCGATGACTCATACTTCAAAGAAACGAAGCTCAGCAGCTTCTCTTACGGCTCCGACGCTAACGGCGAGACGTTCAGGATAAATTCCGGAGTCACCGCGACCTACGTCATGAAAGACTCCACCGGAGCGCTTCTTACTATCCTTAAAGATAGCGACGGCAATTACAAGAAAGCCAGCTACAGCGACATCTACGAAAAAGCCGCTCCGCATTTCTTCGACTATCTGGAAAGCTATGACTCCTATGGCGCTGAAGGCATGCTCTCCGATGTGGTGAAAGCCGCGAAGAAGAACCCCAACGGAGACTTCTCCGCGAGCAGCAACGGCGAGAAGATCGTCTTCACGTTCTCCTATTTCGAGGGCAGCGACCCGGGAACCGTCTACCAAGTTAGCGCCGATTTCGCTTACCCGACGAGCTCGGAGGCCTTAGAAAGCCTTAACCTCACCTTCGATCAGTACAACGACTTCAGCTATGATGAGGACACGCGCAAGGCCACCATCAACGCTGACGCCAAGATCAGCAGGACCGACTCTTACACCATCAAGCAGACCATCGGCGTCAGAAGTTATACGAACGACGTTAATCTCGCTAGTTTCGCCCATGAAGGCCTTAGCTTCTATAGTCTGACCACGGAGGATGGAGAGGAGGTCAAGACGAAGATCGACGAAGAGAATGGCCTCACTTTGAAAAAAGGAGACTACCACAGCATCCTCATCGCCGACACCAACCCGAAGGCCGACGTCACTTTTGATCCGCTCTCTTTCTCTGTCACAAGCGGAGACGAGGACGGTCTCGATGGCAATATTTCTCATGGCATCGAGGGCGATGTCCTCATGTTGAATGCCATTAGCGGCGGCGATTACGTCGTGGAGATCTCTAACTCCTCCAAGACCGTCACTGGCATCTTCAAGGTGACTGTCGAGCAGGCCGAGGTGACTTCCATCTCCGCCAATCTCCTCTCGATCGACTTCAATGACGAAGTCACCTCCAAGGCTTTGAATGCGGGGGATACCGTCAACGCCTACACCGACATCGACGTCTATTTCTATTTCGCTCTGGAGCCCTATAGCGCGAGCGTGGACGATCTTACCTTCACCGTTTTCGATGAGGATTGGGAGGAAGTCGATTCTGAGAAGTATGACCTCAACACGAAAGCGAGCGTCGGCTATGGCGACGATGCCTATGACTGCGTCTCTTTCTGCACTGACAGGACGGGCACCTATTGGCTGAAAGTCCAAAGCAGCGCGGATGAGGACGTCAAGAAATCCTTCAAGATCGTCGTTAACGATTCTGGCGACTTCGCCTCGATTCTTGGCGCGACCACCTATGGGGTCAAAGACGGCAGCGGGGACAAGAAATACACCTTCGCCTTCACTCCGGACGACGACAACGATCTCAATGGCTCCGTCGTCATCACCGATCTTACCGACAGCAGCAAATCCGTGACGACCACCTACGAAATGTCGAAAGGCGATGACGATTACGACTACTATTGCTTCGAATTCGCCGATGATGTCGGCTTCTATGACATGGTCCTTGGCGAAGATCGCGTGCTTTATGTGCAGCTAGACGAGGAAGACAGCACCTATTACGCTTTGGTGGACGCGACCTCGACGAGCTGGGTCTTCCCGATGCATTGGTACGCCGATAGCGACGCCGACGGCATAAGCTACAACAAGGTCGATTACCTTGATTTCTATGATGACGGCACGGTTTACGGCCAAATCACCTCGTATGACAATCCATATGTTTTGAAATGCGAGTACAGCGTTACGCATGATGGCGGAACCTACTATACGGTGCAATTCTTCGATAACGGCAAGCTCGAAGAGTCCGAAAACGAATGGTTTGATGAACTGCCTGTCAACGCTAGTTTTGACACGGACACCGGATTCCTCACCTTCTATGCCAACTCAGATAGCTTAGGAATCGACTTCAAGCTCTCTGCGAAAAACTCCTGATTGCAGAGCGCTGACCTTGACTTCCTGAAAAGGGGGCCAAGGTCTTTTTGCGACTATAGAAAGGCAAAAACATGAAACAAAAACCTTTATTGCTGTCTTTAACGGCCTTCGCCTTGCTTTTAGCTGGCTGTTCCGCCCACGGGGAGAAAGGATCCTCGTTTTCTTCCGCTTCGGAAACTCTTAACTCGGAAAGCGAAGAAGGGCAATCTAGCGACGGATCCGCCTCCTCTTTCGACGGCGATTTTGATCTTTGGGACAAAGAGCAGAAAGCCTTGATGATGACTTATTGCGGGACTCTTCTCCCTCATCCCTACGACATCATTGTCGGGCCGATGGAGATGGAGGAGCAATCTAGTGGTGGAGATAGCTGCCTCGTGCTTTACAATTTCGCCGAGTCCTGGACCTTGAAGGACTACTATAAGATTCTGGAGAGCTTCGGCTGGACAGCGATCAAGGACTATAAAGGCGATGCCATCCAGACAAGAGAGGGCGCCGATTACGTCGAATTGACGCGAGCGGGGGAAGATGGCTCCGCCTATGAGCTCATGTACTACTACGTGGACGCGAGCGCCAGTGCGGGCGATAGCTACAACTGCATCGTTTGCTATAATTCCTACGTTTCCAGCAAAACCACGAAAAGCGCTTGGGACGAGAAGGAAAGCGAAGCCATTGAATACGTCACCTCGAGCAGCCTTCCTTTCTTCCCCCTCGGCTCCAATTATTCCTATAGCAAGGCCAGCGAGACGGAGATCGATTTCTACGATTACTGCAGCGAGGACCTTTCCAAAGAGATCATCTCCGCTTTAGAAAAAGGCGGCTTCGTTTACGATTCGGATAAAAGCGAGGAGTATTCTTCCTATTACCTTGGGGAGACGCTTATAGACGGATCGAAAATCGAGGTCCTCATAAGCTACTTCAAAGGGAACAACGTCTATGTCTACTTCACCCCGAAGATGGAAGAAAGCTCGTCTTGGCCTAGCGATTTCGTCAAAGAGGCCGAAGAGGTTTTAGGCTCTAGCATCCCTTCCTTCAAAATCGCTAAAGGTGGGTCCTACAAGACCTATGAGCTCCACGGCGTTTCCTACCTCGTCACCTATGATTTGGATTCCTCTTACGACTATTATTCCTACATCGACACCATCAATAGCGAGCTCTTCTCCTGGGAGGAGAGGCTCGACATTGCCTCCTATCTCCTCGTGGATGAGACGGGGGAAGAAAGCGGCTTCATGCTGCGTTTTAAGAAGTGCGACCCCACAAGCGTTTTCTCTTCCTCTTGGCCTAGCGAAGGCATCGCAAAGGGCGTCAAGGATTCCCTGAGCGTCGAAGGAGTGGAGATCCCATCCCTCGATTTGGCTTCCTATAGCCTCGCTAAAGACATGAAATACAGAGTCGTCACCGCGGAAGACTACCGGAAGGTGTATGAGTATTATCTAGAGCTCTACAAAGAAAACTACGGCGACGTCTATTCTTTGTCGGCTTTAGAAAGCATGGCGAAAGCCTACGCGGACAAGACGCTGACCCAAGGGGTGAGCCTCTCTTTTTACGACTCCACCCTGGATACGCCCATCGACTTCGTGATGCGCTACAAGATCAACGAGGCTTATAAGGATCTGCTTTATAAGTCCGGATGGTACCTCGTCCCCGATACCGGGAGCACCGCTTACGAAGACCCTAGCGGTAAGATCAGGATCGACGTGAACAACGATCCCTACGACGATCATGGTTACACAAGCGTCGTCATCACCGCGGGCAGTGGGGAGGCGCACACCCCCTATTTGGCCTTCCGCCAAGATAGCTACGAGGCCGGGACGGGCATCAGCTTCAACACCCTCCTTGACGTCATCATGCTGCCTTACGAGATCACTTATTCCTGTTCGGACACGACCGGAAAGGTGAGCATCGATCCTTCTAGCGGCAAAGTGAGCGTCGCTATTGACGCGGAGATCGGCTCGACGTGTGAGATCTACGCAACCTGCACCGACAAAAACGGGAAAGTTTACACCTCAAGCGCGGAGATCAAGGTCGTCAAAGGGGTGAACTACTCCACCAACCTCGAAGAAGTGGAGGAGCTGCTCAAAGCCAAAGGCTATACCGAGTATACAAAAGAGAACCTCTACGCGATCGGGAGCACGACCGACGTCAAGGGAGAGAAACTCACCCTCAACTTCGGTCAGACCCTGAGCAAGCAAGAAGTCAAAGACCTCGTCGAGGATTCCTTCGTCCCCAAAAGCTTCGTCTCAAGCATGTGGAGTAAGGAGGATGAGGATTCTTATTCCTCATCCACGTTAACCGGGACCCACGCCTCATTCGGCAAGAAGTCCGCCTCGAAGAAAGCCTCCGACAAGGAGTACCTTTATTGCTTCCGCATCGAGGATTACGCGAGTTTCAGCCTCACCTATTACGTTTACACCTCTTCCAATGGCGACATCATCCTCGAAGTTGAATCTAGAAGGTACCGCTAAAAGTGGGGCGCGTCGTCTTGTGCGCTTCCTTTAAGCGCCTAACGAAGAGTCTTTTGAATCGTTTGGCCACCTTTCCTCGGTGGCCTTTTTTGATGGAAAAGCACTTTGAAAGCGCATACAATGCTGCTCATAAAGAAAAGAGGCAGTTCCATGAAAAAACCATTTTCGATGCTTTTCGCGCTTTCCGCCATCGCCTTGCTGACCGGCTGCATGCCTAGCGGGGGAGAGGAGGGCTCGTCGAGCTACTCGAGCGAATCCGCGAGCGAAGTCTCTTCCGATCCAAGCCCGGATTACGGGGAGAACAACGTCATCGTCCATTTTTACGGCAAGGGGCTCGATTATTCCAAATACGCCCTGTGGCTATGGAAGAAAGGCGGGGAGGGCAAAGAATATTTGTTCACCGGCCTAGACTCTTTCGGGGCTTACGCGAGGGTATCTCTCGCCACCTTCGGAGGGAAGCTAGAAGGCCTCGTCATGGGGACGATCGTCAAAAGCAAAGGCAGCTGGAGCTACCAGACGAGCGACATGATGGCGGAGATGTCCTTGGCGAGCGTCGACGAAAAGGGAAACGCCTCGATCTGGGTAAAGTACAACGATACCGAGATCTATTACAGCGAACCGTCGAAATACAGCTTCTCAAAGCTTGAGTTCGCCTCTTTGACCTCCATCAAAGTGCACGCCGACGAAGATTTTTCCAGCTTGAAGCTCTATCAAGGGAGCGAGGTCATCAAAGAGAAGATCCTCGATAAGGCCGCGAGCTATCTCCTTTGGGATTTGGGGAGCGAGTTCAAGATCGATTTCGCCTCCTCCTATAGCCTAGAAGCCATCTTCAGCGCGGAGGCGAGCCTAAAGAAAGGCGTCGCTTTCACTAGCCTCTACGGCAGCAAGGAATATAACGACCTTTACGAATACGACGGGATGGATCTGGGCGCGAATTACTCCAAAGAGAGGACCCTTTTTAAAGTCTGGTCGCCCGCCTCGAAGAAAATCACCTTGCGGGTCTATTCTAGCGGCACCCCGAAAGAGATCTCCCCAACCCTAGGGGATGACGCCCACAAGGACTATGAGATGAGCCTCGGGGAGAAAGGCATCTGGAGTTATAGCCTAGAGGGCGATAACGAAGGCAAGTACTACACCTATGTCGTCACTAACGGCACTTATAAGGAAAGCGAAATCGTCGACCCAAATGCCAAAAGCGCCGGAGTCAACGGGGTTAGGGGCATGATTGTCGATTTCAGTAAGACCAACCCGGAGGGCTGGGAAAAGGTCAAAATCAACGAATACGACAAGAAGTCCCTCACGGTCTATGAGACGCATGTCGCCGATCTCACCTCGAGTTCCACCTGGAAGGGGGAAGAAGCGAAAAGGAAACGCTATCTGGGGCTATGCCAAGAGGGGACGAGCTATACGAGCGAGGAAGGGGAGGTCACCCCGACGGGCTTCGATTACCTGAAGGAGCTTGGCGTGAACGCCGTCCAGCTCCAGCCGATCTTCGACCAGGACAACGACGAGGTGAACCTCACCTACAACTGGGGATACAACCCGCTCAACTACAATGTCCTCGAAGGCTCCTATTCGAGCGACCCCTATGACGGCTACGCGCGCATCAAGGAGTTCAAGGAAGTGGTGAAGGCCTATAACAACGCGGGCATCAACCTTATCATGGACGTCGTCTATAACCACGTTTCTAGCGTAGAGGGGCGGAGCTTCGACGTTTTGGCGCCCGGCTATTACTTCCGCTACAAAGACGACGGGACCTACAGCAACGGCTCAGGCTGCGGCAACGACACGGCCTCGGAAAGAAGCATGTTCGCCAATTTCATGATCCAGAGCGCCACCTTCTGGGCAAGCGAATACAAACTAGGCGGCTTCCGCTTCGACTTGATGGGCCTTCACCCCGTCGACACAATGGATCAGGTCACCAAAGCCCTCCATGAGATCAGCCCCTATATCGCCGTCTATGGCGAGCCCTGGACTTTGTCCACGGCAACAGACGCCCTTTTGGCCGATCAGCCTGGCATCAGCACGAGGATGGACGAAGCCGAGGATTTCGCCGCCTTCAACGACGGCTTCCGCGACGCGATGATCAAAGGGGGCATGAAGGGCGTTTCCGAGATCGGCTTTGCGACCTGCCAAAACATCTACCAGATAAACGCTTCCGACATGAACGCGGTGATGGGCGGGATCAAGGGCTCCACCTATGGAAGCAGCGTTATCATTGCTGATCCTGACCGGACCGTGAATTACGTCACCTGCCATGACAATTACACCTTGGCCGACCGCTTCGACGCTCTCGATAAGGCCAGCGAAAGCATCGCCTATACCGAGGAGCAGAAGGAGAGGATGAGCGTCCTCGCTAACGCTGTCACGCTCACCTCGCAGGGCGTCTCTTTCCTCCAAGA
>CAVKPZ010000036.1:0-17864 GCA_963658395.1 Lachnospiraceae bacterium
GAGGAATCGAGCTCTTCCGCTAGGTCGGTGAGCACCTTCTTCACCGTCAGGGCGATCTGCCTCACCATCTCCCAGGTGACCGAGGGGTTGGTGTCCGGCTCATCGACGAAGGTCGAGAAATAGAAGAAGGCCTTGTCCAAGTAATTGACGTTGTCTTCCAAAGAGGCGTTCACGACAGCCCTAAGGTAATCTTTGCAAAGCGAGACGTTGAACGGGATCATCATGCCGTTGTACCAACTATAGGTCGCTTCATAGAAGAACTTGTAGGAAGAGAAGCCCGGGGCGTTATAGTACTTGCGGAGCAATTCGACGTACTTGCTCGGTCCTCCCTCGCCTTCGAAAGGAAGGGAGGAAGACATCCGGTAATCCAGCATCGACTCGAAGTAAGTGGTGACCAGCTCATCGTCTGAGGTCAGTTCTGCGCTATTGAAATGTTCGGTGCCCCACATGGCGAAATGGTTCTTCGTCGAAGGGCTGTCCGGAATCGCGTAGTCGATGACCTTGACGCTGATTGGGACGAAGTAGGCATAAGAGTCCGCGAGGACCTTGATCTGGCCGGAGTAAGTGCCGCTCATCGTGTTCTTGTTGGTCTTCACCTCGACGTAGACGCTTTGGTTGACCCCGCTAGGCAAGGTGTTCTCCCCGTATTCCACTGCCACGTCAAAAGGCAATAAGGCATCGGGGACGGAGGAGCCGCTAGGGAGAGAGGGGTTATTGTATTTAGGGTTGATGCCGACGCTTGAGATGTACTTCGCGTTATAAAGGGAGATGTCCTCCGAGGGGATGAGGTAGCGATGGTCGCTAGAAACGAGATCGGAGACGCTGACGCTGTAGGCTTTGATGCTCGAGGAGCTTCGAAGCATCAGCTGCGCCCCTTCTTTCTCGTTTTTTGCCATCAGGATTTCCATCTTCTTCTGACGGGTGTCGACGGAATCATCCTCCCGTGCGATGCGGTTAACGCTCGAGGTGCTCCAAATCGTCAGCGAAGAAAAGGCGGAGCCATCAACGCTCGCGCAGCCTGAAAGCGTAATCCCCAAGGCTAAGGCGAGAAAGGTTGCGAAGCGGAGGTCTTTTTTCATGATGGTTCCCCTTAGAGACGATTACTGGTTAATTTTGGAAAGGACTTTGTTCTGCCACTCGCTGCCGGAGTAATAGGAAGAGAACTCCTCATAGAACTGCTGCGGGGTGCGGTAGACTTTCGTGCTCGTCGAGCTGACGTTGAGGGATTCCTCGATGGTGTATCCGCCAGCGTTGGCGAGGCTGTAATAGAGGGCGTTGCCGAGATAAAAGACGGGATTCTTCTTGGAATAGAAGACATAGTTCGCGTCTTTGTTCACTTCGGCGACGCTCTTCTCGGTGGACGAGAACTTGCTTTCGTCATAGGTGCAAGTGAAAGGAAGGAAGCCCCCTTTGACGTTGTCCTTATAGATTTGGAGGCATTCATCGGTCGCCATGTTGAGCAAGAAGCTCTTCGCGAGGTTCTTCGCGTTGGCGTATGCCGGGATATAGGCGATGTGGAAATTCGCCATGGAGGTGCTGGTGTTCCTCGCCTCTTTGATTTTGGCGAAGTCCAACGGGTCGACCCCTTCATAGGAGGTCTTCCCCTCATCGATCGCTTTGACGACTTTGGCAAGGGTGGCGTCGTCTTTGACGCTGCTTTTGGGGAGGTTCTCAATGATCGAGGAAAGGACCGGGAGTTTCATCATTTTGACGGTCGAGGAGGAACCAACGCCGCTTTCTTGCTCAAGCCAGTCCCCGCAGGGATAAAGAGCGTAGTTTTGCTTTGAGTCATAGAAATAGCTTTGGATGCTTTTGAACATCGAGGACTGGGTGCTTGAAGCGAATTGATAGCCAAGCTTTTCCCCATCCGCCCTAGCAAGAGGCTCAATCGCCTCCAACGCTTTGAGTCTACCTTGCTGGGCGTAGATGCGGACATCGTTTCCATAGGTCTTGCCGGTGGCGTCATCGACGTAGCTGGCATTATTGAAGTTTCCGTAGTTCTCGATGCCCTCATATTGCGCCCACCAGCCAAGGAAAAGGGTGCGCGAGATGCAATCGAGGTTCTTGATGAAGAGGCAGTATTTGTTCTCATTCCCTTTGGCGGCGAAGCGCTTGCCTAAGGAAACGAGCTCATCGCTCGTCAGAGGGACGTCGAAGCTTCCTAGGACGTTATTCAAGACGGTCTCGTTGTAATAGAGGCCTAAAGTCGAGGTCGCCCAGGAAGATGAATAGTAATGGCCGTCGAGGGCAAGCTCGTCTTTCACCGTGGCGTTCATCTTCTCCCCATAGGTGAGCGATTCGCCAGGGATTTTGCTACTATAAAGATCATCGAGGCTCAATAAACCCCCATCATAGGAAGAATAGGTGTTCACCAAGGAGGCCGTTTGATATTCGGAGACATCGAAATAGAGATCGTAATCGTTTTGGGCTTTCCCTCCTTTGAGGGATTGGGTGATGGAGTCGGCGAGGTCGGCGACCTCGATGCTGACGCTCACCCCCTCGTTCTTCGCCTCAAAATTCTCCTTGATCTTCTCTAGCCAAGTTGTGCCGTAGCCACGGTTAAGGATCATGATCTTCAGATTCTTCGTGTCTTCCACGTCGTTATTGACGGAGCTGCCTCCGCATCCGGTAAGGGCCAAGGAGAGAAGGCCGGTCGCGACGAGCAGGGCTTTTTGTTTGTTTTGCATAAGGATACCTCGATTCTTTTTCATCCTTTGATTCCGCCGACGGTCATGTTCGACATGAGGGTTTTATTGAAGCGGATATAAAGGATCACGACAGGGATGGCGCTCATGAAGACGCCGGCGAAATAGACTGGGATAGAGCCCTCGGAGGAGTGCATGGTGATTTGGGTGTAGGAATATAAAGCGGAAGTCAGGGTCCTCCAGTGAGGGAGATAAAGCAAGGTTGTCTGATAATCGTTCCAACAGGCGATGAAGGTCACTAGACCCACGCAGACGATGATCGGCGCCGCCAAGGGGAGCATGATCTGGAAGAAGGTCCGGAAATAGCCGCAGCCATCGATGCGCGCGCTTTCCTCGTAGTCTTTGGGCAAAGTCTCGAAGTAACTATGGCAGATCATGAAATACATGCCATGCCCCGCCCCCATCGCCAAAAGGAACAGCGGGGAATCAATAATCCCAAGGGCGCTAAGCAATTTGTAGTTCGCCGCGGCCTGGCCGTAGGTTGGGAGCATCATCTGGATCAAAACGAAGAAATAGAGGAACTTTCTACCCGGGAAAGAGTAGCGGGCAATCGCATAGGCGAAGAAGATGGTCGCGATGAGTTTCATGATGGTCGATCCAGCCGAGAACCAGATCGAATTCCAAAGCAAGCCGAAGTAGTTCGTCCCGTCGAACTTCAAGGATTTAAACGCATTCACGTAGTTCACAAAAGAGAAGGTATGCGTGAAATAATGCGCCTGCTCGTTAAGCATCTCGTCATTCGACATCAAGGAGACGTTGATACCCCAAAGAAGGACGAAGAGGAAGGAAAGCGACCAAAGCATGACGATGAGGGCGCCCAGATTGAACAAAGGCCCCTCTTTGAGCTGGTTCGCCACGCGGACCTTCAAGCGACGATACCAGGGAACGCGATGCTTTATCGGTTTTTTGATCCAGGAGAAGAGCTTCATATCAGAATTCCACTGCCTCCCCATGTTTTTTCAAGAAGATGCGCGAAGCGATCAAAATGGGCAAAGTCAAAACGGAGAAGACGAATCCCGCCGCGGAGGCGATGTTGTAGTTGGCTTCGTCTGCGCCCAAGACGATCTGGTACATCCAAAAGGAGATCGAATAAGTGTCTGGGCCAGTCTCCAAGAGGAGGTTCGAGCCCCCGGCGCCGAAAAGGCCAACGATCGTAAGGGTGACCATCGTTACAAAGGTGGGCCACATAAGAGGGAGGACGATCTTCGTGAATTCGCGGTAGGGAGGAACCCCATCGATTTTCGCCGCATCGAAGACGGATTGGGGGATGCGGCTCATGCCGCCAATCCAAATGAACAGATTAGCGCCAAGAGCGACCCACACGTCATAGATGATCATATAGGCAAGGCCGTTCTCAAGCTGGAAGTTCTGCAGCTGTTCTCCAATCCCGAACCAACTCGAAAATAGGCCCATGCGGGAATCTGGGGTCAGAAGCCTAATATAAAGGGAAGCGAAGAGAATCGCGGAGACCGCGCAGGGAATATAAAGGACGATTTTCACGAAGGTGGAACCGAGCATCTTGCGGTAGATCAAATAGGAGACGAGCATACCCGCGGGGATGAGGGCGAGCTGAATCAGGAAATAGATGAGGGTGTTCCTTAGGAAAACCAAGAACCCGCCGCCCGAGGTAAAGAATTGTTGGAACACGAAGGTGAAATTATCCAAAGTGAAGCGATTGGAACCATATTTCGTGAAGGCCATGACGATTGTCTGCACTTCGACCCCACCCCAGAAGAGGATGAGGTGGAAGAGCGCGGGGAAGAGCAAAACAATTATAAAAACGAGCTTGGCCCAATCGAATTTCTTCTTCCCTTCGTTTTTTGCAGCGCTGCGAGTCAAAAGCATCTTAGATCACTTTCTTTTTCTTAATCATGAGGGCGATGGCAATGCTCCCTCCAATCAAGGAAACTCCGGCGACGCAATAAAGCATCACGGGAATCCAAGGGAAGGAAGAATCTTCAGTCAAGGATTCGGCTTTCTCTTCCTTACGAGTCTTCAAAGTAATGACGACATCGCCGTAAACGCTGTCAAGGAAATAGACTCCGCTGGATGAGGAAAGAACGGCGTCTCCCGCGATGGAGACGTTTTCAAGCAGGTACCCCTCCTCAAGATTCACGGAGAAAGAAGTGCTCCCTCCCGCGGGTACAGAAGAAGAGCTAAGCAAAACGCTCGCGTGGCTATCTTGGCTCGTGGAAGAAATCATATCAAAGGATTTGTCCTCGCCTCTCACCATCACTTTCGCGTTTTGAACGAGGGGGTGGAGTTTTAAAGAGAACACGCCCCCCTCTCTTTCAAGGGAAGAAACGGATTCGACGCCGTCAATCAGAACAGAACTTGGGACTTTCCCAAGGGGCATGTTGAATTTCACGACACTTCTAGAGCCATAGAGGGGACATGCTTCGTAGGAGGCGTTGATGGCATCTCCTTCTACAAGAAGAGAAACGCGTACATCAGAAATCAAAGAATAAGAAATGCTGACAGCGGAAGTGACGGCGCTTTCTTTCAAAGAATACACGCCATCTGCATAGATAAGGTTAGGCAAAGCATCGATCCCGTTGATGGATAAAGATAAGAATTTGCAGCCTTCGTCCAAAACAAAATCAAGGTTCAAGTCCTCCCCTTTCAAAACGTAAGAGGGATAGGTGAGATGGACGCGTGAGTCGTTTGTTGCATCGCTGACGCTAAGCAAATCCGCTTGGCGATAGTCCTCAAAGGAAACCTCGGCGCCTTCTTCCCCCAAGTAAGGGGCGGTGATGACCGAACCAAGCGACTTCCTTTCCGTGTCATCGTAATAGGCGACGCGGACCCCATTCACCTCGACATAGACGCGGTTAGCGTACCAAAACCCATCCGCGTTCGTGACTTTGGCTAAGCCCACGACAACGGCAAGGGTGCTGCTAGGCTTAATAAGACTGCTCTCGCCATATCCCAAAGGGACTTCCTCTCCGCTAAAAATATCGACGGTGCCTTCGCGGAAGCGGATGATGTAGCCAAAATTCGACCATAGGTGGCTGTTCGAAGTCCAAATGCCGAATTTGGTTTGCTTTTCTCCGTTCCATTGTCCCGAAGCAAGTTTCGGGGTGTTCAAAAGGAAGCGGAATGCATGGTTGACTTCGTTGGGAATGTTGCCAACGCCAAGATAAGGATTTTTGAGCTCTGTGAAGTCCATTTTGCTCGCGCCGGAAAGCTCAAGCAAATCGTGGATCTGCACATTCTTATCCTCATGCGTGACCGTCTTTTGGGTCAAAATCGAAACCGTGTCCCCATCCTTTAGTTTGGCAATCAGGTAATAGCGAACGCCGTCAGACACCAAAGAGAGGGATTCATCCTTCACCCCGTTTATCTCAATATGGTCGAAATCCACGCGCGTATCCTCGGGATCCGCTTTCTTCGTCAAAGGAACGAAGGTCAGTGAAGAGTTATAGATGGCTTGGCCGCCAACATCCCCATCATCCGAAGCTACGATGTCATAATCTTCCGCTTCCAAAGAGGCGCCAATCGTTTCATCATCAACAGTCACCTTAACGCCATCTTGGTAATAAAGCGTGAAATCCGTTCCAAAAGTGAAAGTCGTTAAGAAGGACAAGGTGACTTTGGCGCCGTCAAAATAGTAGCCGTAAGTGCCCTCAAGGGCTTCGCCGTCAGCAAAATCGCCCAAGCTGGTTTGCTGATAATCGGAAACGTTGTTGCGAAGAATCGCCGTGGAAGAGTTTTCTTCGGCCGCCTTTCCTGGCGCTCTATAGAACAGCAAAGAATAAAAAGTGTTCGTCCTAAGCATGAACGCGGAACGCTCCAAGAGGTAAGCCTCTTTTTCTTCGTCTGTCCCGCCTTCAAAAGAACTTTCGAAATTTTCTTCGAAGCTCTTCTTTTCCCCAAGATCATATGAGGAAGCGACATCTGTTTTGTTCGAAACGAAGACCCCGGCATTGCCCAGTTCGGAAACGGGTAAGGAAACTTCATCGAAGATATAGGAAAACCTAGCGGTTTCGTTCTCGGCGTTTATTTTTCCGAAAGAAATATAGAAAGCAGCCCCGCTACTCTCGATTCGATAATGGGTGCCTTTGACAATGGAAACCGCGGAATAGCCGCCTTCTGCGGAAACAGGTCTCGAAAAAGACGTCTTTAGGCCAGACAAAGCAAGGAGAGAACAGCCAAGTAGGGATGCTTTCAAGATGTTCCACCGCATAAAGGACTCCTTTTTCTGAATGCGCTTTGCCCGCTTCCGGATAAAGCGCTTTCATTAGCATATTTTAAATCTACTTTAAAAATAGTACAATAAAGAAAATTAATTCATCGGGGGAAACCATGCGGAGCAAAAAAGACATCAGCAACAGAAACAACCTTCGCATCGAAAACCAGGAGCAGGTCGTTTCTTTGCTCCGCCGATTCCCCGCTCTCTCAATCGTCTCGATGGCCGAAAAACTAGGGCTTTCTTTTCCCGCTGTCAGTAACATCGTGGATGAACTGGTGAACAATGGGGTGCTTTCCGTCAGCAAAGAAAAGCCAGGAAAAGGCAAAAAAGGCCGCAAACCCCTCTCATTTTCTTTAAACGGCCAAGCCGGGGTGACCACTGCCATCGACTTGTCCTCAAATAATTTGGTTGTGGCCTTGTTCGATTTAAATGACAAAATCATATGCAAAGAGAGCATCCCTAACGCCGAATTCATTGAGAAGAAGCATTTTGAGCGAATAGCCGAAATCATCCCCTCGCTTTTAAAACGGCCGGAAGTGCAAGGAAGGAAACTTTTAGGAATCGCCATAGCAAGCCCAGGAATGATCAATGCCCGCACCGGCGATTATGCGATGGCGTATCGCGTCAAAGACTATGCACAATTTAACCCCCAAAACTACTTCTCAAATTTGTTTAACGTGCCCACAAAGTTATATAACGACGTCCGAGTCGGCGCTCTAGCCGAAAAAATATTCGGATCAGTACCACAAGGCATGCACAATTTCCTTTACATGCACATCGGCTCAAACTCTGGCCTCGCCCTCTTTCTAAATGACAAACTATATACCGGAATCAATGGCTACAGCGGTGAAATCTCAGTCTACAACCAAGTGGACGACCTCAGCAAAAACTGCCGTCACAACAAGCTTTATTCTCTAAGGCGGCTCTACGCGAAGATTGCCGAAGAAAAAAACCTCGATCGCAAGGAACTCGATTTGGAGCAACTATTGACTTGGCAAAAAGAAAAGGATCCGATTGCCACGCGTTGTATCGAAGAAAGTGCAAAATACAACGCTTTGGCGATAATCGGATATGCGGACCTCTTGGATTTGGAAGGGGTGATCCTTGAAGGCCCGATCGTGGCTTTGGGAGAAGAATACCGAAGCCTTTTGCTGAAATACATCAATCTCTATGACGCTCACGAAGTCAGGGTACGCCTGCTGTTTTCTGGCCTTCAGCAGAGCAACAACCTTTTGGGTGCGGCTTATCTAGCCAACAGCCTCCATTTCTCTAAAGTCATCGAAGAAATCACGAAGAAGCGTCTCGCACGCGACGAAAGCACGACACCTTCTCAAGAAATAGAAGAGGCATGCCGTTTCTTCAAAGGCTATTAAAACCCTGCAAAACCAAGTTATTTAGGATTTTCGCCGCCTTTTTTGGTTTCTTCTTTTGATTTCTCCCAGTTTCCTGTTTGTCCAATCATGTCTAAGAGATTGGCTAAAGCCTGAAGAAAAACGCGAAAGTAAAAATAACAGTGCCGTATTCAGCGTTCGAATGGGGCGTGCGATCTAACGCATCATCATATATATAAGGATATAAGCTTAGCGATCAAATCTTGATAGCTGAGTTTGAATCCTAGCAGCCATGTTTTTGCCAGCATCCAAGGATGAAGCAATCTGGTTAGCCAGGCTGCAAATTAAAGATCCCATCGCCGATTTTTTGTGCTCACCAAAGAGCGTAAAAAAGCGATTGAAAAAGCCTAGGTGACCTCTTATAATCCTTCTTGCCGCGTTTCAATCAGCGTGGAGGAATACCCAAGTGGTCGAAGGGGTGGGCTTGGAAAGCTCATAGGCGGGTAACACTGCGCTGGGGTTCGAATCCCCATTCCTCCGCCAGCGGCAATCTAAGTCACCGAAGGGTGGCTTTTTTCTTACTGAGCCTTCTTGTAACGGCTATTTTTGGTGGTTCCAACTTTGACGATGCGATGATCTCTCATCATCTCGCCGAGGACAGCTTCGATAGTTGAAATCGAAACGTCAGGCAATAAATCTTGGATTTCCTTTTTAGAAACGGGGATAAAAGACGAAAGCACAATCCTCTCGATCCTTTGCTTTTTGCTTACTTTCTCAGTTGAAAGAGTTAAAAAACGTTTATCAAGTTCTTTGTAGCAAAGATAAAGGGCATACATAAAATTTTCAATGAAAGGCACATAATCATTTTGATTTTCGCGCCAGCCAACTGAGCTTTTTTTCAGATCCTCATAGTATTTGCCTTTCATATTGTTAACTTGTTCTTCAAACGAAATGTACTTTGAGACATCAAAGTCCGCTTTATAAAGAAGAAGCAAGGTCAAAAGCCTAGACATTCTGCCGTTGCCATCACGGAAAGGATGGATGCATAGGAAATCCAAAATTACGCAGGGAATTAAAAGAAGTTGATTGATGCCTGCATCATCCCTGGCGTCTTGATAAGCAGCAATCAATTGTTCCATTGCCTTAGGCGTATCGTTAGCGGGAACAGGGGAAAACCTTATTCTAGAAGTCCCATCCGCATAAGTTTCGCGGATTACGTTATCTTCTTTTTTATATACTCCTCCATAAGATAGATTGGTTTGAGATAAAAGAATCTTGTGCAAATTCAAAATAGAGAGTTCATCCAAACTCATGTCCGCATAATTTTGGTGGATCAGAGACAAAGCATCACGATACCCCGCGATTTCCATTTCGCTATGGTTGAGAGGGGCCGATGATTTATTAACAATCTCTTCAATACGTTCATCAGTAGTAACGATGCCTTCAATCGCGTTGCTGCCTTTAACGGATTGGACAATGGCTATCTTTTGCAAAGCGGTAAAAAGTTCTGGACAATTCTTCCTTTTCTCGTCCGAGATGGATTTCAATGAATAAATGGTTTGGGCCATTTGAACGAACGAAATAGGCACCATTAAGTTTTTAAGAAAGGAGTAATCGAATTTCCGCATGTCTTTGCATTTCCTTAATAATCTGCATATATTTTAAGGTTTTATATGCAGATATTCAACCAATATGCAGATTATTTTGCATATATTCTAAAGTTTTTTATGCAAATTCTTTCTGCATACAAGCAAAGTATTTGCATATAAAAACAGATTTTTATATGCAAATAGCCAAGCTCATATAGGCAGTTTGTTTTGGCAGGATCACGCCTCCACTTCGAGTCACATAAAAACCGGAGCGATTAGGCCCCGGTCCGGATTTGCAAATGCTTATTCGGCTTTCGGTTCGGAAGGAACTTCGACCACTTTTTCCTTGGCGACGCCAAGACGTTGAGCACGACGCAAAGCCCTCTCCGTATCCCTGTCGCCTTCTCTAGCAAAGAGGGTAAGACAAATAACGGCTAGAAGCGCAGCGGCTCCGACAAGGATAATCCCCCAGTAGCGGTAGCCAAGAGGCGACCAGCTGGTTAGCCAAACCTTCTCAGAGATAAGGATTCCATTCTCGCTCGCGAGCATAGGGAGATGCTCCCCCACAATCCCCACGATGAGGAAGACCAATCCAGCCAGCCCAAAAAAAGCGGCGATGGAATACCACACAATCTCTTTGGTGCTGAGTTTCTTGGTCGGCTTGTTTTCCATAATTAAGCGGCTTTCTTATCCGCTTCAGCGGCGGCTTTCTTCGCATCGTCGGACTTCACCTGCTCGATGAGGGCGTTGACAGTCGGAACATAAATCGCACGGAAGGCGGCTTCGGTGTCGCGAACGTAGAGATTGATGGTCTCGATGGTCTCTCTCATGACGTCGGGGAACTTCTTGCCGACAGGGAGATCGCGACGCCCGGTCATATATTCCACAAGCGCGACAATCTTGTCTTCCATGTTCTTATAGACGGCATTGGTGAGTTTAGCGTTGGAGCGAACAAAGTTGATGTTCTGAATGACGGCGGAGATGTCGTTTCCGATGAACTTGGAGGCCGGGGTTTCCTCGCCTTTAGCTTCGTTCCTGGCCTGGTTGTACTCATTAAAGAGTTTGCAAAGATCATTGACGAGGGCCATGTAGGCGACGCCGCGGTACATCGCTTCGTCGGCGTCGTGGAGTTTCTCGACGTCAGCGACGTCAAGGTTATTCTGGTGGCCATTGGCGAGAACGCCAAGAATCATGTTGTTCACATTCTCGTGGATGGGGAGGACGTGCTTATAGATGGCAAGGTGCTGGTTGTGATCCACGCGAAGGCCGTCATCGGCGGCCTTGAGGATGGTGGAATCATCGCCATAGACTTCCGCGTAGAAATCGCGGATGGAAGTTTCGAGTTTCTGACCGTTCTCGCCAGAATGATCAATGATGTCCTTTAGAGGGGTGTGCTGATCGACTTCGACCAAGATGGAGCGTTTCTTCTCTTGGAAGAGCTTAGGATCGTAGCTGTCCTTGCGGATGCAGTACTCAAGGGTATCCCTGACAGCCACGTTGTAGTGTTCGAGCGTGGTAACGACTTCGCTGATTTGATTCATTCTTTTCAATTTTCCTTTCGAGGTTTGCTATCCTCTGATGGGTATAGCACTTCTTCCAGATCGCTCACCCTTTTGATCACGTGAGCGGCGTGGGTTCTGACGGAGACGGGGCTATGGGCCATGCAGTAGCTTTGCTCATGGAAAGCGTCGAACATGGGTATATCATTGCCGGAATCGCCAACGACCATGGTATTATCGTTAGATAACCCCGACTTTGCAAGATAGAAGCAAACGCCTTCCGCTTTTGTGCAGCCTTTTGGAGCGACCTCGATGAACTGGTTGACCCAAGAGAAGCTGAATTCAGGATATTTGGCTTTCAGCTCTTCGGTCAATTTCTCCGCAATGGCCTTCTTCTTTTTGCTGAAGCCGACGAGAAACATCATTTTATAACCGTTCTCTTTCTCAATCTCATCGTAGAAGACATGATCACTCCGGATGGTCTTTTCTTGGTAGACCCCTTGGACGGCTTCGTAAGCCAGATACAAGAACTGGGTCCAGAAGGAAGTGAAGGAACGGGTCATCACAGTGCCTTTGGTGGCGCTGTTGAGCAAGAACAGTTTCGGGTGATAACGCTCCCTCAGTTCATCAATGAGCCGTTTGAATTCCTTCGCCGGGAAGGCCTGTTTTTTAATGATTTGCCCGTTTGCGGAGATAATGGCACCATTGCAGCAAATAAAATCGCAAGGCGCGCCAAGCTTCTTCGGTATCTTGTGCATGAAGGGCAATCCGCGCGAAGTAACGACGACGAGCTTTCCTCCGTCTGCAATGAAGCGGCACAAAAACTTCCTGTTCGCCCGAGTGAACATCGAGAAGATGTTCTTTGGGTAGAAAAGGGTCCCGTCTAAGTCTGTCGCGATTACCTTGCCTTTCATATGCGAAGGAAATCTTAACCTTTTTGCCTCCTAAGGTCACCTCTTTTCTAAAGAAAAGGGCCCCGAAGGGCCCGAGGTTTGCGATGTCGATTAGGCGATTTTATTCTCGGCTTCGATAACGCCATAGCCGCCATCTTCACGCTTGTAGGCGACGGAGATGCGGTCTTCTTCTTCGTCGAGATAGATAAAGAAAGAGTGCCCGATTGCTTCCATGCGGGTGATGGCTTCGTCAAGAGACATTGGCTCAAGATAGATGGACTTGGTCCTGACGACTTCTTCCGCCTCTTCCGCCTCTTCCTCTTCCATGATGTTCTCGAGGGCGATGGCTCTTCCCAAAGAAGCGGATTCCTTAGTGCGGTCCATACGGGTTTTGAGTTTTCTCATCTGGCCTTCGAGCTTGTCCATGGCAAGATCGAAAGCGGCATAAAGATCGTTGTTTTTGACTTCGGCACGGAAAGTCATTTCCTTGGTGAAGATGGTGATTTCTACTTTGGCTCCGATGTTATAGGAACGCACGACGGCACGGCACAAAACAGAATCGTCAATGACAAAATACTTGTCCATCCTCGCGAGTTTTCTTTCGAGCTCAGCCCGAATAGAATCGGTAACTTCAATGTTCTTACCGATAATTTGGTACTTCATATTTCTCCTCCAGGCCTTTTGGCCTCTTATGCCATTATTCTATCGAAAAAAGGGGCGTCATTCACCCCTTTCATAAAGAATTCTCAATTTGCTTTGTTCGCGCAATCTCACTTAGCAAAAAGGTAGGCCTTGAGTTCTTCGACTTTATCCAATTTTTCCCAAGGCAAGTCCAAGTCGGGGCGCCCATAGCAGCCATAGTTGCACGTATCCGCGTAAGAAAATTTAGGAGTGGTCAGCCCAAAAGAGGCGATGATGGCGCCTGGACGAGGATCGAAGAAGCGCCTTACCGCCGTTAGGATCTTATCGTCACTCACGTGAGAAGTTCCGAAGGTGGCGACGCCAATTGAAATCGGATCCGGAACGCCGATCGCATAGCTAAGTTGGATTTCCAAGCGGTCCGCCGCCCCAGAGGCAACTAGGTTTTTGGCGATATAGCGCGCGTAATAGGAAGCGGAGCGATCGACTTTGGAAGGATCTTTTCCGGAGAAAGCTCCGCCGCCATGCCTAGAACTGCCGCCATAAGTATCCACGATGAGTTTGCGGCCCGTTAAGCCGGTATCACCGGCAGGACCACCCACAACGAATCTTCCCGTGGGGTTGATGAGCACCTTGAAATCGGTGTTCAAGCCGAAGCTTTTAGCGACCGGAGCCATTATGAAGTTGTAAACATAGGACTTGAAAGCGTCCATGTCGATATCGGGGTCATGCTGAATCGACATGAGCATCGTGTCGATGCGGATATTCCTCGGGTCGGTGTAATCGACGGTGACTTGGCTCTTCATATCGGGCCTAGCTCCGGCAAAGGAACCGCTTTTGCGGAGCTTTGTAGCGGTTCTAACGAGTTTATGGGCAATAGAAATGGGCAAAGGCATATAGCCCTCGCTTTCGTTGGTGGCATAGCCAAACATGATTCCCTGATCGCCAGCTCCTTGGGCCAAAGGATCGCCCCGATCAA
This sequence comes from Lachnospiraceae bacterium, assembly GCA_963658395.1. Taxonomy (GTDB): domain Bacteria; phylum Bacillota_I; class Bacilli_A; order RFN20; family CAG-826; genus Alloenteromonas. The sequence continues at coordinate 13,828 of CAVKPZ010000036.1, forward strand.
CGCCTTGTTCAATATCAGGAGACTGTTCTTTTACTAAGACTTTAACCTCGCAGGTATCGCAGCCGATGCCAAGATCCTTGTCCGTATAGCCAATCTTGCGCAGAACGCCCCTGGCGATTTTCTCGTAATCGACTTTCGCCTTGGTAGTGATTTCTCCGCCGATCAAGACAAATTCCGTTGTCGCAAAGACCTCGCAGGCGACGTGGGATTTGCTGTCTTGCCTCAGGCATTCGTCAAGAATAGCGTCTGCGATTTGGTCGCAGACCTTGTCGGGATGTCCTTCAGAGACGGACTCGCTGCTAAATAAAATTTTCTCTTTCATGAGACCTTCTTTCTCCTCTAGGCAATAAAAATACCTCCCACATGTGGAAGGCAACCGAGGCAGGTGCGCATTTCCTCCAAGCATCGTTCCCTTGTGGGCAAGGGCTCACAACGAGCACTTACCTCTATGGAGGAGTTGCTAGCGCCCTGGTTACGTTGTGTTGACGGCGCTTCTTGATGTCTGGCTTTTTGCCGAGAGAAACTATAAGGAGGTTTGCTTCTCCTTGCAATACCCAGCCAAAAGAAAGCGGTGGGTCGCCCCACCGCCAGTCTTATGCTTTCAGCGTTTTGATTTCTTTCAAGGCCTGGGCCAATTGATCGGGGCAAGAGGTGTTCTTGCTCGCACATCTGATGCCATCAAGAGAAGCGATGACGTCGTCGATTTTTCTGCCTTTAACTAAGGCAGCGACCCCTTGAAGATTGCCAGGACAGCCGCCGAGAACCCTAAGAGAGACAATCACATCCCCATCATAAGTGATTTCCATCTGACGGGAGCAGACGCCCTTAGGAGAAAAAAGGTAAGTCTTTTCCATAATGGTTATCTTACAATCTCGCCATAGACGAGACCGGAACCGCAGCAGGCGTTAGACTCATCAGTATCGATATGCATGGCAAGAGCGTATTTGCTGGAGACGCGGACCACGGTGTCGCCAAAAATGGTGGCTCTGCCTTTTCCGGTATCGACCTTGACGGAGATGATGTCGCCGTTTTTAACGCCAAAGTATTCGGCGTCTTCCGGGGTCATATGGATATGGCGCTTCGCGGTGATGACGCCTTCCTCGATATCAACTTCTCCGGCGGGGCCTTTAAGGGTGCATTTGCCAGAGCCTTTAATATCGCCAGATTCGCGGACGGGAGCGGAAACGCCTAGTTTGCGGGCTTCCGTGAGGGAGACTTCGACTTGGTTATGGTCGCGGACCGGCCCAAGAATGGAGAAAGCCATGCTGGGACGCGGAAGTTTGCCTTCGGGATCTTTTCTGGGATCGTTATAGCCAATCACTTCGATTTTGTCGGTGGAAGCGAATTGGCCAGGCTGAGAAAGCATCTTCTTCGCGGTAAGGGTGTGGCCCTTGCCGAAGAGAATTTCAAGGGTTTCCTGAGTGAGGTGAACGTGGCGAGCGCTGGTTTCAACTAGAATTTTGTCGGATTCAGACATGTTTCAATACTCCTTTGGTTTGAACGCGCACCATTATAGACCTTGGAAAACGAATAAAAACCAAAAGCCGATTACTGAAATGCTTATTTCCTTGTATAAAGATTGCGATTACCGATTAAGAAAATAGCAAGCCCGCCAGCCAGAAGGCAAAAACGGGGTGGAGACAAAAAGGATAAGGAAGAGGATTGTGTCGGCGAGAATCCTTGATTCAAGAAGGCCTAAGCCACAGCAAGAGAAGCCGTAAAGCAGACCGAAGCAAGCTAAAGACAAGAAGGCAAACATCACGAAATCGCAGGCCATCTTCTTAAAGCGGGGACGAACAAAAAACACGCAGCAATGGGTTAAGAGTTCATAAAGGAAGAAGGATATCGCAGAGGCATAAAACCCCGCCAAAAGCCACCCAAATCCCGTTTGTGGAAGGCATTTCTCCGCAAAAAGCCAATAAAATAGGCAATCCAAAAAGCACAGCAAAACCCCGCTTAAAAAATAAGCAGCTGGGAATCTAGCGATGCGAATTGAGTCAATCACCTTGCGAAAATGAGTCGAGGAATTGTCGTTAAGATATATCGTTTGAATAGGAACAGTTACGACCTTTTCTTCCCTTACAATGCCTGCCAAAAATCCCATCTCAAATTCGTATCGAGAGCCTGGGCTAGCCAAGAAGGTCGAGAAGTAGCGCATAGGAATGCCACGCAAGCCCGTCTGGGTGTCTTCAAGAGAGACCCCGCTCATCATTTTAAAATAGAACGAGCTCCACCACGATCCGTTTTGGCTAGCCGGAGGCATGTCTTTGCGGCTCCTCGTCCCCAAAACAAGTTTTTCGGGATTCGAATCTAAAGCATCGCGCACTTTCAGAATGTCTTCATAGGCGTGCTGCCCATCGCCATCCGCGGTGACGATGCCCCCAAGATCAGGATCTTTTTTCATCAAATAGGAAAGCGCGGCCTTCATCGCCTTCCCTTTTCCTTGGTTCTTCTTGAGGCGAAGCAAGGCGAATAGGCCAAGCTCCTGAATCGCTCCGAACCTTTCCTCAAACTCAGCCCCGGATCCATCATCTACCACAACAAAGTAGTCGAAATCGCCCTTCTTGAATTCGCGGAGGAAAGGAAGCACCAGCTCCGTAGGCTGATAAATAGGGATGATGAGGGCTTTTTTCATACGCATATGATTGTCTAACGGACAAAAAAAGGCAAAGGAAAGCGAATTCTCTCTAGCCCTTTTTGCAGGAAAAAGTCTATCCTTGTCGCGGACGAAAGGAGGCCACCTATGAAAGACGAAAACAAACCCACCAACGAGCAAGAAAAAGACGTCGAGAAAATTGAAAACGAAAGTAAACCAGAGGATGCCCCTTTCAGTAGCGAGGGCGAAGAAAAAGAGGAGGAGAACGACAACGGCATCGATGTTGAAAAAACCTCCGAAGAAGAACTCGCCCAGCTTATCGAAAGCAAAGACAGGAAAGGACTCATCGAAGTCTTCGACAAAGTCCCGACCATCGACATCGCGGAAGCCGCGAACGATTTAAGTCCTGAACAACTTATCTACATCTTCCGAAACCTCAGCAGCGCATTGACCGCCGATCTTTTCGACGGGTTCACCCCGGAGACGAAAGAGAAGCTCATCAAGGCGATGACGGATCGCGACCTAGTCAAGATCATCAATTCCCAATCCGCTGACGACGTCGCCGATACCGTTGGGGGCTTGCCCGCAAACCTCGCATCCAAGGTTCTTCGCGCCGCGGACAAGGACATGAGGGAAGACATCAACCAACTCTTAAAGTATAAAGAAGACACCGCTGGCTCTTTGATGACGACCGAGTACATCGAACTGCTCGACACCACTCGCGTCGACAAAGCCATTCAAGAAATTCGCGAAAAAGGAAGGGACGCCGAAACCGTCTATACCATCTTCGTACGCGACCGTTTTCGCCATTTCGAAGGCACCGTCGACCTCGACGACCTGATTTTTGCTAAGCCCGATGAAAAACTAAGCGACATCATGAACGAAGATGTCGTCTCCGTCTCCACGAACACCGATCAGGAAGAAATCGGCGAAATGTTTTCCCGTTACGACCTGAACGCCCTCGCCGTGCTTAATGACGACGATCGCCTAGTCGGGGTCATCACCATTGACGACGCGGTCGACGTCATCAAAGAGGAATCAAGCGAGGACCTGGCCCGCATCACCAACATGGAGCCAAGTGACCGGCCTTATACGGAAACTTCCATCTGGAGCAACGCGAAGAAGTGCTACCCCTGGATCATCGCATTATTGATCTTAGGGACTTTCACCACGATGGTTCTTAACCGCCTCGAAAGCCAAACCATTTTCACCTCCCTTCCGATTCTCATCTCCTTCGTCCCCACCCTCATGGATACAGGAGGCAATGCCGGAGGTCAGACAACGGGGCTCATGATCCGAGGTTTAGCAATTCACGAATTCGGCCCAAAAGAAACTTTTAAGATCGTGTGGAAGGAAATCCGCTCGGCGTTGATCGTCGCTTGTTTTGTTGCCGTGTTCGCCTTCCTTTGGGTCGCCATGGAAGAATACACGGGCATCGTGA
>CAVKPZ010000037.1:0-17565 GCA_963658395.1 Lachnospiraceae bacterium
AGCCATCGTGGCCAGGCCGGCGGACACCAAGATTCCAAGAAGCCCATTGTTCTTGCCTTTTCTAACCCTTTCGCAGGCGAAGAAACCGACAAGGGAAAGAAAGCTCGCGAGAATCTGCCACACGAAAAGGAAGGTAAGGCCTCCGTATTGTTTCCACTGAAAGACATAATTACCGTAAGTCTTCGTCGTGCCGAACATCAAATCGAAGACGTTAGGGATAATCGTTCCGCCCGTATTGGAATACGCGTCGCCGAATAAAGCGAACACGCTGAAAATAGTTACTATCCCAGCAGAGACAAAACAAACGATCATGTTTTTGTCCCCCTTAGGTAGCTTCTTCCCTGCCGGCGATTGGTTCTTGGAAGCCTCCTGCAAATCGGATTTCTGGTCATTAAATTCACTCATATGGACTCCTTGTTTCGAGCGCTCACGTTACGTGAGCCACCTATTTGCTAATATGTTAATCGTTTTGGCGTCTGAAAGAACGAACATCTTGATTAACCGCCTTCATGAAGTGTTTTCGCCCCTGAGTTCGGCGTTAAGCAATTGAGACGAAAACAAGCTGGTTGAGTATTTTCTGAAGGTTATTAAGGATTATCTTTCACAAAATAGACCTCAAAAATGCTCCCTATTTGAAACCTCAGCTAACAAAAAAGCCCGACCACATCAGAATAATCGCTCCCATAAAGAGTTCGTATAGAAACTCTACTCCCCCGGTGCATTTTTCATACGAACACCGCTCTAAACGGGTTTTGTCTCTTCGAGCTGCATGCTAAAAAGCTGTTCCCCAGTATGTCTCCCTTTGATGTTTTTTTCGCACACGCATTCACTCCGAAATGCTCGGTAAGATGAATCCGAGACATTTCTTAAACCGCCTCACCCCCATCTTTTCCGAACGGGCAACAACGATTTCAATGCACGACTTGCGTATACACGAAAAACGGTTATACTCATATCGTGATCAGAAGCTTCGCGGATAAGGAAACCGAAAAAATCTATCGTCAGGAGTTCTCGAGGAAAATCCCCCAGACCATTCAGAAGGTCGCCTTGAGAAAGCTCATGATGATCGATGCCGCGGAGAGGCTGATCGATCTAAAAGCCCCGCCCGCGAATCATCTTGAGGCGCTGTCCGGAGACCGCGTTGGCCAGTGGAGCATTCGCATCAACGGCCAATGGAGGATCTGCTTCGTCCCGAACGCCGGCGGCTCCGAGTATGAGAATGTAGAGATCGTTGACTACCATTAGGAGAGAGAAATGAGCAAAATAGAAACCCCGAAAATGAGCGAGATCCTGTCGGAGGAGTTCATGAAGCCCTTCGGCATTTCGGCATATCGCCTGGCGAAGGACATCGACGTCCCGGTGTCCAGAATCCAGGATATTCTTCATGACCGCCGGGGCGTAAGCGCGGACACATCCGTTCGCCTCGGCCTTTATTTCGGCGTCTCAGACCGTTATTTCCTCAATCTCCAGAACGACATAGACATCCGCGCGGCTAAATCTCGGATCGAAACCTCCGCCGTCCGCATCCGCCCCGCGATCGCGGCTTAGCTTTCCACTTGCCTAGCAGGGTGCTTGTTACTTGTCGTCTAAATTTTACTCATCTTTTTTCCTGCTTTCTTTAGATTGCCGAATGCAATCAGGAACAGGCATTTAAAAAAGGCTTTTCAAAGCCTTTCTCGAACGGGCCTATTGCCAAGACGGGAAAAATCTGCCAATGCCGATGCTCTCAGATGGAATCTACATTCTGGAGCACGACGAAAGTCATGGATGGAGTTCGTATAGAAGCTCTACTCCCCCGGTGAAATTTTCATACGAACACTTTTTTGTGCTTTTCTGAAACGAAGAGACAAACCTTGAAAAGCAGACCTTCGTTTATCCCGTTCAAGGGTTTTTCGCGGGGTCTCAAAACGAGATTCCTGAATTTGGTCAGGGGGCTCCAAAAAATACTAAGTTTAGTAAAATTTGGAGTTTGATATTAAAAAGCATCGCATCCATCGCATTTTATGAATTTTAAAATCTCTATGAATTGCGCTGTAGATTAGGTGTGCGGCCCAGGAATATCTCGCCCAAATTCGTTAATGAGGCAAACGATGAAAGAGTTCGTATAGAAAACGCACTTCCCCAGAAAGAAAACCACACGAACTCTGTGCTTTATTACGGCCATATTGATTAGCTGCGGCGGGCCGCTTATTTAAGCGAAACGGAACAACGTCTAGTTGATGACTTCGATCTCGTTCTCCAAGAAATCGTAGACTTCGTTGTCTATTTCAACGAGGTAGCCAATTGTCCCTTCGTCCTCACAGATCTCAACGATCGTTCCCTCCGAGCCTTTTTTCACGCGCTCCACCGGGCGGATGAAATCCTTGTCTTTGGTCACTCTAACTTCATCATACAATTTGAATTTTCCCATAGTCGTTTTTCTTGGAATTTCCTGATTGACAATCAAATGGATCGCTTTTGCTCCTCTTCCATTTTCTTTATGCCATGTATCAGCCGCTCAAGGTCGTCAAGCGAGGAAAAATCGGCTTCCTCCCGGTAGTAATCGAGGGCCGTGATTTGCATCTTAAGGCGGGGGTCCAATATCTCAATCTTTTCGTTTTCGCGGTCGAAGCGGATCTTTTTTCCGTAAAGAAGCATAAATAAGGTGACCAAAGAGCTCGTCCTGTCCTCGAAAGGCGTGAATTCGCTCTCCCCGTAGAGAACGTAATCCACGGTCGTGCCGTAGAGCTTGCACATCTTCTCCAGAAGATCTATTCGCGGAAACACCTCCCCCTTCTCGTATTTGATGAGGGATTGTTGGGAAACGTCGAGCTTCGACATCTGCTGAGCTTCTTTCAAGGGGATTCCCTTCTTTCGCCGCGCTTCTCTTAGTCTAATATTCCATCCATCAACCATAATTAAACCTGCCTTTAACAAGCTAAAATAATTCTATCTATATTTAAGTCTAAACTCAATAGACTATAATGTGGGCATAAGAGAAAGGAGATTCCCAAATGCCATACAAAAAAGGCGGTGGCGATCATCTGCAATACTACGATGAAGCCGACGGCCAATATGATGAAGAAACCAAGAAGCGCATGAACGAAGCCGACATGAAAGCCCTGTCGACGGTCCATTACTTCGGTTACCCTTATGACGAGCTGGTCTTTCATTGGCCGGTTTACGGTTTGCACGAAAGCGCCTACTGCGCGTTATTTGTGGAATACGCGAGAAAAAGCGTACATGGCGCCGAAATGGATATTCGGAAATGCGATTATCTTTTGACGTTTAGCAGAGATAACGACAAGAGCAAATTCCTTGAAGCTTTGGGATATGGCCTCTCCGCCCCTGGCAAATTGAGAGCTGATATTCTCTGCAATACGAATTGGCGGACTTTGACGTTTCGCAACTACCTGAAACAATGTTTTAGGTGCATCGCGCAAACACATCTCAACGGAAAACTCGTTACGACGGTTTGGGAACTCAGAAAGGATTTCACGCTTCGCTTTCTTACGTTGATCCCGGGAGGTGACAAAAAATGGTGATGGGAACTCGCGTTATTACGCTTGTTGACAAATTGGCTCAAGACGGTCTGAACAAAGTGATGATACCCAAAGGCACCACCGGCACCGTCTGCGAAGTCTATGACGATTTTGTCTTGGTGGAGATTTGGGGCGAGCGTGCCCCAAAAGGGGTTTGGGGCGTTTACGATTTCTATTTTAACGAAATCAAGGAAATAAACTGACCGCTCGTTCCGTTGCTTCTTTGCCTTTTTTAGGTCGTCCAAATCGAAAAAATGTGAGAGCTTATGAAACTCGCTTGGGAATAAAGCCCGATTCTTCTTTGTTAATGAGGTGAGGGGCTTAAAAATTCCAACAGGCGTATCCTTTGCCCTCGCCATGGCCTTCCATGCTAAGTCAGGAAGGAAGACAAAGATGAAAGCGGCCAATCCCGAGGGCTGTCTTATCCGACATCGCGAATTGTTCGCATAGGCGCAACCCCCTCGAATTCGAGGGTGTTAGAAAAGGCTGGACTTAGCTTCTTTTGGCTTTGCGGTTAGCCATCCTTCTCTGCTAATGGCGCCACTAATTCTTTGGGCAGGCAGCCGAAATGGGGTTGCGTCCCCTCGTTTTGCACACCGTAATATATTTGTCCAACGGACGGAGGGACGTTAAAGCGCCGTCCATCGTAGTCGGAGCAGAGACCTTAAACCTGCTCACGCAGTGGTGGCGCACCTTAAAACGCCTTTTTTTGACCCATGGAAACGAAGCCCTTCAACCCAAAAGGTCCTCGAAGCGCTCTTTGATTGCGCCCTCGCTTATAGGGGGCTGCTTCCTTTCGACTACACAATCAGGTCCAACGAGTTCGAAAAGAGGCAAGAGTATTCCATTCGTTTCCATGAAGGGAGCTTTCTGCATCTGACTGGTGTCAGGACCAAGTTGTCCGTCTCGAGAGAGCTCTGCTTAAACGATTTCGATGGCAGCTCGAGACTGGGAAGGTCCACTGCCTCATCGCTTCTTCGAATGGGAAATACACGATTGGGTTCACGGGCGGAATTCGCCTCAATCCGAAGACCCTGCTTAACAAAAACCAGATTGACCCAAGCAAAGCCATTACTAAATTCGAGATTCTTAAAACGAAACGCGGTTAGGTTCCTTTCAGGAGGCATCATTTCCTTCAAATCAGATTATTAAGCCTGAAATACAGCAAAATCTCGGAAAGAGCCAAGATACCGCTAGTGGATTCGCATAGAAAAGGCACCTTACGGGGGCCGTTTTCACACTAAAACCGTTTTATTTCTGCTAAAAATCAAAGCATCTAGAAAATTATATTTCCCCAAATCGTAAAAACCTTTTGAGTTTTGGGGAAATATAACTGAAGAAATCGCAACTAAAAACCGCAAATTTAATTTGCTATATTTCCCCAAATCGTTAAAATAATTGCAGTTTTGGGGAAATATAGAAAGTGGTAAAGTATGTGTGAAAATAAAGAAACAAGCGTCATAATCGGAAGAAAAGAAGAAATTCAAGTCTTGAAACATTGTTTGGATTCGGATCAGTCTGAGTTTGTCATCGTCTTTGGCAGAAGACGCGTTGGGAAAACTTATTTGATTAAACAATTTTTCAAAGATAAATTCAGTTTTTACGCAACAGGGGCGAAGTCGGGCTTTAACACAGATAAGCTCGCTTTGTTCCAAGAGGCCCTTCTTTCCTACGGCGAGCAAAACGAAGTTGCCCCAAAAAGCTGGCTAGAGGCCTTTCGTAGGTTGAGGGCCCTTTTAGAAAGAAAGGACTGCTACCGGGAAAAGGGAAGCCACAAAAAGATCGTTTTCTTGGACGAGGCCCCCTGGATGGATTCGAAAAGAAGCGACTTCAAATTGGCCCTCGATTATTTCTGGAATACCTATGCCTCCAGCAAAGGAGACCTCGTCCTGATCGTCTGCGGCAGCGCAACCTCATGGATTATCAACAACATCGCCAAAGACACCGGGGGCTTCTACAACCGCGTGACCCAACGCATCCATCTGCTTCCGTTCACCCTCAAAGAATGCAAAGAGTTGGCGAAAAGATGTCGCCTTGATTATGACGAAGCGGCAATCGCGAAAGCCTACATGATATTCGGGGGCGTCCCTTTCTATTGGCGCTTGCTTCTGCCCTCGGAAAGCCTGGATCAGGCGGTCGAGCGTCTTTGCTTTCAGGAGAATGGGGATCTGCGTTTCGAGTTTCAGAACCTTTTCAGCTCGCTTTTCTGCGCGAAGGGATGCCACTGCGAGATCGTGGCCGCCCTCCGCCAGAAGGCAAGCGGGCTCACGCGCAACGAGCTCATCGCCAAGGGGATTCCCGGCGGGAAAGACCTCACGAAAGCCCTGGAGGAGCTGGAGGAATGCGGTTTCATCCGAATTTTCAATAAGCCCGGCAGAACTAAGGATTCCTTCTACCAGATCAAGGACCCTTTCAGCCGCTTCGCTCTTGATTTCCTGACGCAGAAGAAAGCCTCTTCCTGGCGCTCTTACGCCTCTTCCCCCTCTTACTATTCCTGGCTTGGGAACGCCTTCGAATTGCTCTGCCTGAACCACATAAAGGAAATCAAGAACGCCCTTGGCATAGCGGGGGTAGAGACCTTCGAATATCCCTTCCGCAGTAAAAAGCACTCCCCGGGCGCGCAGATCGATCTGGTCATCGATCGGAAGGATGGGGTGAGCAACCTCTGCGAGATGAAATGCACCTCCTCCCCATTCCTCATCGACAAAAGCTACGCGGAGAGCCTCGCCTGCAAAGAAGAGGCGTATCGTTTGGAGACCAAAACAAAAAATGCGGTTAGGACCACTTTTATTTCCTTCAAAGGAGTCGTGAACAACTCCTATTCCCGCGATATAAGGAACATCATCACGCTGGAAGATTTCTTCCGGTAAAGGCTCCCATAGGCTAAGCGAGCTTAAACACTGATGTTTTCTTAGCTATGACCGCTAGCGAAAACGGGAGAAACGTAACGAAAGAGTTCGTATAGCAACTCCATTCTCAGCATCATCGTCATACGAAAACCGCGCTTAGTACACGCTATCGTGAAGCCCTTGCTGCGCTTATTTGAAAAAGAAAGCGTCAAAGGAAGGCGATTTGGCGGCAAGCCTCTTTCGCTTATCCGTTCACTTTCCAATGGCCGCCTTTGTTGCTCCCTACGCGTTCTATGGCTTTTTCATCGACCAGTTCTTTCACGTATTTTTGGATCGATGTCTTTCCAAGACCAGAGATATGCATCAGCTCGAGGGTCGTGATGGAGGCGTTGTTCCTCATCTCTCGCAATATGAGGTTTTTCGCCCTCTCGGATTTGCTTACCTTTTTTTGCTCGCTCGGAAGAGAGCCAAACACCCTTTCAAAGGCAAAGGGTATGGTGACTTTGACGAAATCGTCGTTTATCTGGAAAGCGCTCTCCCCGTATCTATCGTATATCCTGTTAACCCCGCGGCCGGACCTCTCGCTGATCCGGAGCTGGAGGAAGATCTCGGCCAATTCGATGCACCTTGGCTTGCTTTTGCCTGCGAAGAACCCGGTTATGGTCTGTTTCGCAGGAAGCCCGCCGTAAGAAAGTATCTCTATCCTGTCCTCAAAAACGGAAATCATCGGCGCGTTGAGGTCCGTCCAATCATTGTGAATGAAGGCATTGAGGAGCGCCTCGCGGAGACAGCTCGAATCGAACAGCGGGACGTCCTTTCTTTCGACCACCCTTCTTCTCTCATCGAGCTTCGTCAGATTGAGCGACTCCAGATGGCTTAGAACCTGATCCGCGGTGATAAGGATGCATTTTTTCCCGAAATCGTCCAAGGAATACTGGCTGTCGGATCTCTTTTTCCCCGAGAAGACGCTGACCCGGCAGGTGATGTCATTCTCATCGGAAAGGATGAAGGCCAACTCGTTGTATTTTTTCGTCCCAGGGACGTACAAATTCAGGTTCTCCTCGAAGCTCTTCGAGTTTATGGGCGCCCCTTTTGCGACATAGTAGGATTTGAGTTGCGCGAAGCTGAGATGCTGATTTCGAGATGGGGCGTTGACGATCGTCGGCATCCCGTTTTTCAGGATGACGGCGAGGTCAATCTCGATCTCGGGGTATTTTCTCAGCAATTCCTTGCTAGAACCTATCCTCATGAATCTCTCCCTGTTGAATTCGGTCATGATCCTCTTTGCGGCGGGGATAGTGAGGCAGACGACTCTTTTATCTTCCAAATGGAAGGTCTCGAACTTGAAGGGGATACTGGGGCTAAGGAGCCTCGCTAGATAATGCTTCAAAGGCTCATTTTTCACATCGATGTCGTATTGAAAATCCGTGCCGACGATCTCTTTGGTGCCGTCTTTGATGCCCCAAATGAAATAGGCGAACTCCTCCCCGCGGTAGGCGGCGGCGTTCGACATTGCACTTATGCATTGACCTAGCTGCCCATGGTCGAACCAGTTTCCTTGCATTCGATCTATTCGCATTTGCTGTTCTTGATCAACCCGACCAACCAATTTTTGTCCGCAGGCTTCTCCTTTCATGGGACATACAAGAGCACTACACGAAAAGCGGGCAACAAAAGTGAGCAAGAAAAGTGAGCAAGAAAAGTGAGCAAGAAAAACAGGTCGTTGCATGTCTGAAAAGCGCTCGTGCAAAAACGCGATTTCCCCAGCGGTAAGGGCGCTCATACTCTGCTTTTTTCTTGACTAAAAATTAATCGAATCTCAAAGGCCTTAAACCAAAAAACCAACGCCGTAACTGGAAAAAATTAGAAATTAAAGCATTGGCGAATTGCCCGGAATCGGATTTCTCAGCTCATCATTATCTTTGGCAGAAAACGCATCGGACCGTCGCTCCCCCAATCTTCGGAAAAACAGGGATGTCCGTGAAGCAAAGACGAAAATCTAACGGAGGAGTTTCCGCGATCAGAATTTGCAGAGGTCTTCTAGCGTTACCACATTTTGGTAAGTGGAGGCGTACTCGTTATAGACGAGGCCCATCGTGGTAATCAGGGTGTTATAGACGGAGAAGCGCTTTGGAAGGAGAGCATGCACGTTCTCTTTCCTGCGATTCGCTTTTTTGAAGTCGGAGATCCCAGCGGAATAATCCTCGCCGTAGAACTTGATCTCGCAGAGATTGACGGCGTTGTCGCCTCGCTTCAAAAGCATGTCGACTTGGCCCTTCCCTTCCTCGTCCTGGCAATACCAAGGCATGACCTCGGTCGCTACGCCTCGGATGCCTAGCTTCTCTTTGATTTGGCTCACGTGGTTGAAACAAAGGTTCTCATAGGCAAGGCCGCTCCAGGCGAGGGTCTCGCTTTTGCCGTAATGGGAATTCCAATAATCCTCGTCCCCCGCTTTCTTCTCGCAAAAGGAAAGGTAGAAAAGGCAAAAAGGGTCAATCAGTTTGTAATAGGTTGTCTTCCTTTCTAGGCCAAACGGGTTATAGGAAATGACGAAGTCGGAGGCGAGCAAGGCGTTCAAGACCTTAGACAGGTTCCCGTTGTCTGCTAAACCGAGCTTTTTGATGATTTCCTCCCTATTGCAGCCAAGCTTCTTATGGAATAAAAGTTCGACGATCCTCTTCGAAAGGGAGTCGTTTGTAAAGGTGACGCTGAAAAGGCGCTCGTACTCGTAGCGAAGCGGTGCCCCTTTTTTGAAGAATATGTCGTTTATGTTCTGAACGACACTTTTCCCGGGCTCAAAGTAATTGAGGTAAAAGGGGGCCCCGCCTACGCTCATATAGGCCAAGGCTGCGTCATAGTTTGTGATGGGGATGCGCTTTTGGAGGAGGAATTCCTTGCTTTCCTTGAGGCTGAACGGGCTCAGCTTCATCTCATAAGTCACCCTTCCGTACAAGCCACCCTGCGCATTGATGAGCTTGTTCTCCATCCAGGAGGCGGCGCTGCCGCAGACGATGATGAGGAGGTTCTTTCTACGGCAAGCGAATTCGTTCCAAAACCCCTCAAACGCCGAGAGAAAATGGGACGAGGGGGTATCGAGCCAAGGCAGCTCATCCAAGAATATGACTTGTTTCGATCCGTTTTCCTTCTCGAGGATCAGCTTCTCCAAATAGAAGAAAGCGTCGAACCAATTCGCGGGCGCTTTCGTCTCTTTGCAGCCATAAAGCTGAAGGGAATTGTAGAATTCGCTGATCTGAGATAAAAACATCTCCTTATAGGTCATCTTCTCTTTCTCTAAGAACAAGCCAGAACTCATGAAGAGATAATCACCATGGAACGTCTCGTCAACCAAGAAGGTCTTCCCAACCCGCCTTCTGCCGTATATCGCGACCAAATCGGCTTGGTCATGATGGTAGAACTCTAAGAGCTTTTTCGTTTCGTTCTCTCGCCCGATCATAAATGTCCTTAGCGGAAACCTAAGTTTTTTCCAATTTCCGCCAAAACAATTTTTAAGTAGCGTCATCCCTGAATAAGAGAACCGACGCTAAGAACAACCAAATGGAATCGTCAAAATACGAGAACCATGCTTTCGCTTTCACATCAAACCTTTGTAAATAATTCGGCTAGGACGTTCTTTTCGATTATGAGGCAATCAAACAACAAACAAAGAGCTGCCGTCTATGCTGATAACTTCATCAAAGGTCTTGACCCAGGCAAACGTTTTCCCTTTCTTTAAATAGTTTTTGGCGGAAATTCATATTTTTCGCGATTTCCGCCATGAACCAATAACGTAAGATGGTCTCCACCCTTTGCTGGACCCCCCAAATTTCATTTCTTATTTTTCCCTTCTCTTCCCCTAAAATAGACGCTCACCCCGCAGCGGAAAGAGATCATGAACGCCTGTAGGGTCAAAGGTCTTTTTCCCAGCAAATTCTCGGAAAATGAAATTCGAAGCAAATCAATAATATCAACGTCGCTTCGGCGGTTTTTATCCTTGAGAGAAGTACTTAATGACCGAGGGATTTTTACTAATGGTCCCAAAACACATAAAAAAGAAGCGGTTTTGGGACCGTTAAGCAATCCTTATGGCCATAACATCATGGTAGACTCACGGGTTTCGGGGAGCAAAAAGCAACGCCGCCGTTCCTACTCACTGCTCGTCTTTCCTTGCTAAAATGTCTTTGTGAAACGTTCGCTCCTCATCCTTTGCTTATTACCCTTATTGATGTATTGCTCTTCCGGGCTTGATTTTTCTTCTTATGAATATGGGGCGCTGAACACGGAGCCATTCTCCTCTCAGGAGGGGGAAGGCTATAAACAGATCTCGGAATTCTCTCCCATTAAGAGCCAAGACGAGTCCTTTCTCTCTTATTCTTTGATTCTCAATAAGCAAGACGAGAAAGGGAACCGCCGCTACGCGATGCCCTCCACGGGGGTATCTAAGCTGCTGGTCATCCCGATTGATTTTGAGGACTATCCCTCTTCCTCTTTGCCCAGCATTTCCCTTTCTAGGATCAAGCGCGCCTTCTTCGGGAAGCCCTCTTCCTCGTTCTTTTCGGTGGCCTCCTATTATGAGAAGAGCTCCTATTCCAGACTGCAGATAAGAGGCAAAGTCACGGACTGGTTCAGGGCGTCTAAGCCATCCGCCTCCTACGAGTCCACTTCCCTTTCCGAGCAGAAGTCCTCCTTATCCTATATATATAAGGAAGCGTTGCGTTGGTATGACTCCGCTTACCCTGAGGATCCTAGCTCCAACTATGCGTATACGACGGAGAGCAACGAATCCATCGTCCCCATCTTCTTCGTCTATTCCCGGCCTTACGAAGGGATGGATACGGGTTCTTCTTCCCGTTCCTCCTTCTACTGGGCTTTCTCGATGGATGCCCCAGCCCCGATAGGATTCGCCTCCTATTTCATGATGGACGAGCAAGCCACTTCTAGGACCTATGTCCACGAGATGGGACACCTATTGGGCTTAAAGGATTACTACGACGAGAACTCCAAAGAAGACGTCGCGGAGATCTCCCCTTTAGGAAGGGCGGACATGATGGACGCTTCCTTAGGGGATCACAACCCCTTCTCGAAAGCCCTTCTTGACTGGACTCGCCCCACTTACGTCACCTCTCCCTGCGAAATCACCCTATCTTCCTTCACTTCGACGGGGCGGTTCCTTTTGCTCTCCCCGAATTGGAACGGCTCTCTTTACGATGAATATTATCTCGTGTGCTTCTATTCGCCCTTTGGGGTGAACTCCTATGACGGGAAGAGAGGGAATAGCCTCAATTCCTCCTTGCCTTATAAGCCCGGGGTGATGGTCTATCATGTGGACGCCCGCCTCGAGGTCTATAGCAACAGCCTCCATACCTATGACTATCTTCCTAACTCCAACGTTTCTACTTCCGGCAAGAAAGTCGATTTCGCCTTCGATAACAGCATCGGGAACGTGAGCTCTACCTCCAAATGCCTGATCCAGCTGCTGGATGCGAGCAGCGCTTCTTCTGCTTTATCCCCTTACTTCGTCGCCTCCTCTTTGACCAAGCAAGAAGGCCAGATCCATTACAGGGATGTCTTGTTTCAGAAAGGCCAGAAACTTTCTTCTTTAGGCGAGTTCTCCTTCCATAAGGGTGGAAACTTGAACCTAGATTTCGAAGTGAAGGAAGTCACTTCGACATACGCGGCTTTATCGTTCAAAACGATTGGGTAATTCTGGCGCATCCCCTCTTTGAGTTTTTTCAGTCAACTACGTTTTGCAGTCATTTTCTTCTCTTGCTTAAAATTGGATGGAGGAAGCTCGATCTGACAAATTTGCATCTTGTCCCTTTGGAGATTGTCCACAAGGTAAGGGAGCCTGCTTTTGGCGACGGTCTATTCAAGGGTGTTCCTCGTTACCGCGTCAACGCTTTTCCCACAAGCCTCGCAGAGCTCGTTATATAATCCGCCCATATCGAAAAGACCCTTAATCATAGAGTCGGTGTTGTCGATGAGCAAATCGATGTCGCTTTGCTGATTTGCCTCGCCCCTTGCGTAGGAGCCGAAAAGATACACGGCGCGAAGGTTGTATTTCTTCGCAATGGGCGTGACGCGTTTTTTAATTTCGTCTAAGCTGAGAACCATGTTTCTTTCTTCTCCTTTGCTTATTAACCTCATTTTAGCGGATGGCAAAGCAAGATGCATCTTCGCGGGTATCCTCAAAACGAGGTCTGAATTTTCTTTTAAATCCGTTTCTTTGAACGCCCGTTCTTCAAGCACTGCCTTTACTGGAAATTTTGTGCACGAAGCCCAAATTGACACACCGGGGCTTGTGGCCTATCGAAAAAAGAAAAAAATTCGTGTTGACAGCCCCTATAGGGGCGGTTTATTATCACCGCCGGACGTAAGTGGAAGGGTTAATTCCCTTTTATTTACCCCGGTGGTGGATACACCGGGTATTGTGTGAATTGAAAAAGGAGAAAACACAAACATGCCAACCATTAACCAACTCGTTAGGCAGGGCCGCAAGTCCGTGGTCAAGAAATCCAAAACCCCCGCTTTGGGGAAACGTTGGAACTCTTTGACTAAGCGCAACTCCAGCCAGCCTTCCTCCCAAAAGAGGGGCGTCTGCACCCGTGTGGGCACGATGACCCCGAAAAAGCCGAACTCCGCTATGAGAAAGTACGCCCGTGTCCGCTTGTCTAACGGCTACGAAGTCACTGCTTATATCGGCGGCGAAGGACACAACCTTCAGGAGCACTCGACCGTCATGATTCGCGGCGGCCGTGTAAAGGACCTTCCCGGTGTCCGTTACCACATCATCCGCGGCTGCCTCGACTGCGCCGGCATCGATGCCAGACGCCAAGGCCGTTCCCTCTACGGAACCAAGAAGCCCAAGGAAGCTAAGTAAGGAGAATCACCATGCCAAGAAAAGGTTCTGTTGAAAAACGCGACGTCTTGCCCGATCCGGTTTATAACAGCAAGCTCGTCACCCGCCTCATCAACCGCGTCATGTATGACGGCAAGAGGGGCACCGCTCAAACCATTATCTATAAGGCCTTCGAGAAGATCGAAGCCAAGACCGGCAAGCCGGCGATCGACGTCTTCGCGACCGCGATCAACAACATCATGCCGGAAGTCGAGCTCAAAGTCCGCCGTATCGGCGCCGCCAACTACCAGGTCCCGACCGAAGTTTCCAAAGAGAGGAAGCAGACCCTCGGCCTCCGCTGGCTCGTCACCTATTCCCGCCTCCGCGGCGAGAAGAGCATGGAAGACAAGCTCGCCGCTGAGATCATCGATGCCGCCAACGGCACCGGCGCTTCCGTCAAGAAGAAGGAAGACGTCCACAAGATGGCCGAAGCGAACAAGGCTTACGCCCACTACCGCTTCTAATTATTAAAGGAATATCCCAATGGCTGAGAACGAAATCCAAGAGACCGAGACTTACGATCTCCCTCATACCCGTAACATCGGGATTATGGCGCACATCGACGCGGGCAAAACCACGACGACCGAGCGCATCCTCTTCTACACCGGGCGCACCCACAAGATCGGCGAGGTCCACGAAGGCACCGCGACGATGGACTGGATGGAGGAAGAGCAGGAGAGAGGCATCACCATCACCTCTTCTGCCACCACCTGCTTCTGGAAAGGCACCCGCTTCAACATCATCGACACTCCAGGGCACGTCGACTTCACCGTCGAAGTCGAGCGCTCCCTCCGCGTCCTTGACGGCGCGATCACCGTCCTCGACTCCAAAAACGGCGTTGAGCCCCAGACCGAGACCGTCTGGCGCCAGGGCACGAAGTATGGCGTCCCCCGCATCGTCTTCTGCAACAAGATGGACGCGACCGGGGCCGACTTCGATATGTGCGTCGAGTCGATCCATAGCCGCCTAGGCGAGAAGCACGCCGACGCCGTCCAATGCCCGATCGGCAAGGAAGGCAGCTTCAAAGGCTGCATCGACATCATCGAGCGCAAAGCCTATATCTATAACGACGATAAGGGAACCGCTCCTGAAATCACCGATGTCCCTGAGGAATACAAGGACAGGGTCGAAGCCTACCGCGCCACCCTTCTTGAAGACCTCGCTTCCTTCGACGATGAGATCATGATGCTCGTCCTCGATGGCGAGGATGTCCCCACCGACCTCATCAAGAAGACCATCCGCAAGGCCGTCCTTACTGGCACCTTCTTCCCGGTCTTCTGCGGCTCCGCTTACAAGAACAAGTGCATTCAGCCTCTTCTTGACGCGGTTGTCGACTACCTCCCCTCTCCGCTTGATATCCCGGGCGAAAAGGGCACCCTCGAAGGCGAGCCCTACGTCTGCGAACCGACCGACAACAAGCCCTTCATCGGCCTTGCCTTCAAGATCGCGACCGACCCCTTCATCGGACGTCTTGCCTATGTCCGCGTCTACCAAGGCGTGCTCAAGAGCGGCAGCTACGTCCTTAACAGCACCCACGGCAACAAGGAGCGCATCGCTCGCTTGGTGCTCATGCATGCGAACCACCGTCAGGAAGTCTCCGTTCTCCACGCGGGTGAAATCGGCGCCGTCGTTGGCTTGAAGTCCACGACCACCGGCGACACCCTCTGCGACGAAGACAACCCCGTCATCCTCGAGCAGCTCACCTTCCCTGAGCCGGTTCTGGAAGAGGCCGTTGAGCCGAAGACCAAAGCCGACCAAGAGAAGATGTCCATCGCGCTCACCAAACTCGCCGAAGAAGATCCGACCTTCCGCGTCCACACCGACGCCGACAGCGGCCAGACCATCATCGCGGGCGTTGGCGAGCTCCAGCTCGACGTTCTCGTCGAACGTATGAGACGCGAGTTCAAAGTGGACGTCAACGTCGGCGCCCCGCAGGTCAATTACCGCGAGACCATCCGCAAGACCGGCGAAGCCGAAGGACGCTACATCAAGCAGACCGGCGGCCATGGTCAATATGGCGACGTTTGGATCCGCTTCGAACCCAACCCCGGCAAAGGCTTCGAATTCGTCGATGCCATCGTCGGAGGCTCCGTCCCGAAGGAATTCATCAAACCGACCCAGCAAGGTTTGGAAGACGCGCTCCAGCGCGGCGTTCTCGCCGGCTATCCGCTCATCGACCTCAAGGCTACCCTCTTCGATGGTAGCTACCACGATGTCGACTCTTCCGAAGCCGCTTACAAAGTCGCTGCTTCGATGGCCCTCAAAGCGGCCGCTCCGAAGTGCGACCCCGTCATCCTCGAGCCGATCATGAAAGTCGAGATCACCGTCCCTGAGCAGTATTACGGCGACGTCATCGGCGATATCGCCAGACGTCGTGGCAACATGACCGGTGAAACCCAGCGCGGCAACGCGAAGGAAATCGAATGCGAAGTCCCGCTCGCCGAGATGTTCGGCTACGTCACCGACCTCCGCTCCATCACCCAGGGCCGCGGCAACTTCACGATGCAGTTCGACCACTACGGCGAGACCCCTCGCTTCGTCCAGGACGCCATCATCAAGAAGGCGACTGGCGGCAAGTAAACTCAAAGTTTAGTCCAAGGAAAATTGGGGGCAAAACTAGCACGTCTAGTCTTGCTTCCCATCCCCCCTTGTCCTAATATTTATTCGCCAATTTCGAAAAACCATTTTTGGAGGAAATTACTAATGGCAAAAGAAAAGTTCAACCGTGACCGCGTTCACATGAACGTCGGTACAATCGGCCACGTTGACCACGGCAAGACCACCCTTACCGCGGCCATCACCCACTACCTCTCCATGGTCGGCAAAGCCACCAATGGCGCTGAGGGAAACGCTGTCGATAAAGCTTATGGCGACATCGACTCCAGCCCGGAAGAAAGAGCCCGTGGCATCACGATCAACTCCGCCCACGAAGAGTACGAGACCAAGAAGCGTCACTACGCCCACGTCGACTGCCCGGGGCACGCCGACTACGTCAAGAACATGATCACCGGCGCCGCCCAGATGGACGCCGCGATCCTCGTTGTCGCTGCCACTGATGGCGTCATGCCTCAGACCCGTGAGCACGTCTTGCTCGCCCGCCAGGTCGGTGTTCCTTACATCGTCGTCTTCCTCAACAAGTGCGACATGGTCGATGACGCCGAACTCGTCGACCTCGTTGAAATGGACGTTCGCGACCTTCTCAACAAGTACGAATTCCCTGGTGACGAGATCCCCGTCATCAAAGGCTCCGCCCTCAAGGCCGGCCAAGCCACCTCGATGGACGATCCCGCCTGCGCTTGCATCAAAGAGCTCCTCGATGCCCTTGATACCTACATCCCCGATCCTGTCCGTGACACCGACAAGCCCTTCCTTCTCCCGATCGAAGACGTCATGACCATCTCCGGTCGTGGCACCGTCGTCACCGGCCGTGTCGAGCGTGGCCAGATCAAGATGAACGACGAAGCTGAAATCGTCGGCATCCGCCCCACCCAGAAGACCGTCGTCACCGGCCTCGAAATGTTCCGCAAGACCCTTGATTTTGCTGAATCCGGCGACAACATCGGCGCTCTTCTCCGCGGCATCACCCACGACCAGGTCGAGCGTGGCCAGGTCCTTGCCAAACCGGGCTCCATCGTCCCCCACGACAAGTTCACCGCTACCACCTACATCCTCACCAAAGAGGAAGGCGGCCGTCACACTCACTTCTTGAACGGCTATCGTCCGCAATTCTTCTTCCGCACCACCGACATCACCGGCACCATCGAGCTCCCCGCGGGGACCGACATGGTCATGCCTGGTGACCACGTGACCTTCACCGTTTCCTTGATCCACCCGATCGCTATGGAAAAGGGCACCAAGTTCTCCATCCGCGAGGGCGGCAGAACCGTCGGCGCCGGCACCGTTGCCGACATCCTTCATTGATTGGGCTAACGCCAAATTCATGAACTTAAGGCCTCCCTTTTGGGGAGGTCTTTTTGACATTCATAGAAGCATCATTACTGAATGAAAGAGTAATGATAAAGCTCGATACTGTCGGAATAAAAATGCATCATTACTCTAAATAGCGTAATGATTAGAGCAATGATGAGTAATGATGTGTAATGGTTTTGTTGAAGAGGAGCTAAATTATGAAGATTCAAGAACTTGTTCCAGAAGCAATCATGGAGAATGAAAAATACGAGTTTAAACCAAACTTAATAAAGAAGATACGCTTGGCTGGGCTAAAACCCTAGCGGCTTTTGCGAACGTAAGTTGCCAAAGTGATTTCCGTTTTTAAGCGGCGAACTGCATTTTAGTTTGG
>CAVKPZ010000038.1:0-17526 GCA_963658395.1 Lachnospiraceae bacterium
AGGAAGCAAAGTCCTCAAATTCAAAATAAGTGTCTACAAAATGTTGACTAGTGCAAAGTCCCCTAAACCGTGCTTTCTCTATTTTTGCTATTTATTTGTAAAATGGTTTCATTGTGGCTTTTCGGCTTAGAAGACAAAACCAAAAAAGGAAACGACTTAGCAGGGCCCGAGACTTTTCGTTAGCCAAGAACCCCAAAAGCGAAAAATATTTCGCTTTTCAATTTTCCATTTCGCTTTTTATTTCTTCGAAAGCGAAATCAACCAAGCAGGACCTTTTCTTGATTGGTGAAATAGACGTTTCTCTTGCCTCTGGCCTTGATGGTCAGAAATTCTTGGCTCACCAAATTGCCGAGGATGTCTTTTCTCAAGTGAGTGGACAGGCTGATTTTAAGGAATGCGGCGATCTCAGAAGCATCTCTCCCCTGCAGATAACAGTAGGAAAGGATGCGGTCATCGTATTCGCTTCCAGATTCGATGAAGGAATGGGAAACCTCCGGAAGGGAATCCTTGCTGAGAATACCCGGGGAATAAAGCAGATTCGGAAGGGCCAAAACAAAGGAGTCGTTGTAGCTTTTCGCGAAGGGCCTGTGAGAGGAATCGCAAGAAGAATAATCCCCAGAGATCTTCTCAAATCCGCTTCCTAAGGCCTCCATATAACGGATCAAGGCGAAGACTTTACAAATCAATTTGTTCCTTGGACGGGGACGGATGGAGATGAGATCGTAGATGGGTTCCGGGTCAGAGATGCGCGTCGGCAAAATTCCAGGCGAAACGACTTCCAAACGGTCCACGAAAAGATCGAGCTGAATGAAAGACCCCGATAGATAATAGTTCCGATGAGAAAGGGCGTTCACCACCGCTTCAAAGACGGAACGCTCCGGATAGGAGTAAATTGCTACGCGCGAAGTGGCTTCTTTCCGATAGCCTTCTTTCGAATGGGCTTTCACGAAGTCGAGGCAGAAATCCACTTCTTCGAGCAAAGAAGAGCAACAAGAAGCAGGGTGAAGGTAAACATCTCCCCCTCGGTCCACGCCCGACCATTCAACGGCTTTGATCAGCAAGGCGTCATTTTGGTAGCTGTCTTTGAAAAACAGGGCGCCTTGCCTTAGGTATCCCTCTTCGTCATAAAAATCGAGGGAAGACAAAATCTTATCCGTCAGGACTTTCCCGGTTTTTCTCTCATAAGTGGCGAATAAGCGCGTGAAGTCCGAGGCAACGTATTTCACCTCCGTCTTTTGCATGTCGAAAGGAAAATTCTCCCTGGCGTTATACATCCAGCCGATCTCTTCTCTACTCGCGAGGCGGCAAAAGCCGTCTTCGCGGACGTAGACCCCTTGATTCCCTTTGTAGGTAAGATAAACAGGCTTCAAACCAGAAGAGGGGATAGAAGCCTTAATCAGGTAACGGGTCTGCCCTTTTTCCTCGTAAGGAAGATAGGAAAAGGATAAGGAAAGCCGCGGGGATATGAATTGATTCACGTGATTGGTGAGGATGAGTTTCTCGCGTTCAACCTCCTCTTTTTGAAAGCCCGTCAGCAGCCCATCGTCCCGAGCCCCGATATAAAGAGTCCCGCCTTCTCCGTTAGCGAAAGCACAGATGGCCCTCATCCAGTCCTCTGGTTTCTTTTCGTCCAGGCGCATCTTCAGTTCGTTGGTCTTGTTCTCAAAGAAATCGGTTTTAAGAAATTCGCTGATGGTCATATTCTGCCCCTCTACAAAGGGCATTATAAACCAAAAGGGAAGTTAAAAGCGAAATCACATTTTAGAAAACGAAATATTTTTCGCTTTTCAATTTTCCATTTCGCTTTTTATTTCTTCGAAAGCGAAATAGGAGTCGCTCCTTAGATGGCCAATCGTTTCTTAAACCATGGTCGAGGATCAGAAAAAACTGCCCTTTTCAACGGTCTTGAGGTATTGGACAGTGTCTTTGAGTTCCTTCTCGTAGCGGCTGCTCTCGAATTTGGTGACGGTCGAAAAGGAAATCATGAAGACCTTGAGGTAAACCATCTGAATCACGCTTCTAGCGATCCCGGGCTCAAATATTTTCTTGAGGTCGTTATAGGCCTTCTTCACGAAGGGGACGCCCTTAAGCTGGGCGTCGATATCTTTGTCGACGCCTTCTAAGAAATGATCCTGGGCTTTCATGGCCATGTCTTTGGCCGGGTTCTTGACCGGCCTGTCCTTCAAATCGATTTTGTTCTGTTTGATGAAGTCGTTCTCATTTTGAAGGATGACCGCGCAATCGGCGGGGTAAAGGGTGTTCACGAACTCGTTGGTCTTATCGAGGTCTAAGGGCAAATCGAAATCGCTGAATTTATCGATGTCCACGTTCCAGGGCTTGTAGATCCCTTTCTTTCCATCTTCCTTGTCGCAGTCTTTGTCGATTTTGCCGTCCAAGTAGTCATAAAGGGTGCCGATGTTGTCTTCCCAGATGCCTTGCCCGGCTCCTTCGATCACCACGATGTCCTTATCGGAATCGAACTCGACCTTCTTCTTGTATCGCTTGCATTCGAAAGCCCAGTCATCGCCGAGGTCGTAAACGAACTCAAACTCGTCCGGGAGCTCATCCATGTTGTGCTTAATAAGGGCACGCGTCCCGCCGAAATCATCGTCCATCATCGCGGCGGGGACGTAGCAGATTTTCTTTTTTTCGATCGCGAAAATGAAATAATGCTCGAACTCGCATCCTGCGCTCGAACCTAAGGCGATGCCTAGTTTTAATAGATCGGGGTTCCCTTTGATGAGCACGACGCGGTAGAAACGGCCTTTCTCCGCGTATTTGAAGTCCATTCTTATCTTGGTGTAAAGCATTGTTGCCTCCTTTTCGCTTGGATGAAAGGAATTATCCCATAGGGAGGAGCCTCCTAGTAGGGTAAAGATGAGGGCTATCTTTTCTTGCTTTTCTTCTCAGGGGGGCAAGGGGAAACGAACTTGCACCCTAGCTCTTCATTTAGGGCGTTTAAATCCAGAGGAAGGTCGAAATCCCCGTATTTCTTACATTTGAAGTTGAAGGGCAAGAAGATGCGCCTGGCCTCGCTTTCTTTGCTGCTGTTCTTGTCTAACTTCCCCATGAGGTAGAGATCGAAAGCCCAGCGATTGTCCTCCCATATCCCCTGTCCCGCGCCTTCGATCACAAAGAAATCCAAATCCACATCCAGATCAACCTGCTTCTTGTAACGTCTGCAGGAGAAATTCCAGCAGTCCCCGTAGTCGTATTCGAAATCGAATTGCTCCCCTAAGTCCGACAAGGTGACGCAAGTGAAGTAATCCGGCCTTCCATAGGGAGTTTCTTCGAAGGCATAAAGCCCAAGCTTTCGGTCTATCTTCCTGGTGAAGCAAAAGCAATGGTCGAGGTCCCAGCGGAGGGACCTCCCGAATAGATAGCCCAGCTGATGGAGGTCCGGATCCCCTTGAATGAGGAAGACGCGGTAAAGCCTCCCTCTCTCCGCGTATTTGTAGTCGATTCTCACCTTCGTATAAAGCATAGGGCTCTCCCTTTCAAGACCCGCCCATTATCTCATCGTTTAGAGTTTCAAAAAAGAGCGGTAAAACAAAAGAAAACCATGCACGTCCCACTTCTTTCGCCCATTCTCCCCTTGCGTCTTTGCTTTGCCTTTTCTAGAACATAGGGGTATCGTTTCTTAGTTCCTAAGAAAGGGGCCAAAATGAAAGCAAAGCAAAGCGGCAACGTCAAAAAGCCCGTTCTCATCATGGGCATTGCTTTCATCGCGCTTGGCTGCACCTTGGGGGTCTCCTCTTTCGCTTGGTTCCTTTTGCCTCAGACGACCAAGAAAGTCGATGGCATAGACGGGGAGGCCACCGGGTCTTATTTCTCCATCGTGAACGAGGAAACCGATAAAGCAGACGGCACCGCCACAAACCCCTACGGCATCAAAACCGCCAAGCAGCTTTATTACTTCAACTGGCTCCAAGACCTTGGGTATTTCAACAAAGACGAAGACGGGGACGGAAAGATCGACCAGCAATATTACTTCGTGTTGATGAACGATATCGACGCGAGCGATTACGTCTTACCCCCTGCGGGAACCAAGGAATTCCCCTTCGTGGGGAATTTTGAAGGCGGCGGATTCACAATCAGCAATTTGAAGATAAGCAACTCTTGGAACGATCTCACGAACATCCCTAACGGAGCAAAACAAGATAGCACCGCGACGATGCTTTCAAGCGCCGAAATCGTTGGCTTCTTCGGAATCATCGGGCAGTATTCTTCTGAATCATCCACCACCGCGGATGACCTCACCACCGGAACCATTAACTGCAAGGGCAAGGACGGAAGCGCGACAAACGCCACCTATACCATCCGTTCCGTCAGTGGGACAGGGGATGATGCGACGACCACCTATATCAACGCGGTTAATAACCTCTATTTCGATAACCTTCAAGTAAGCACAATCGCCGACAACACTCTCGCCGGTCTATTGGCTGGGTACGTGAACGGCCAAATGCAATATTGCGGCGCGCGAGCGGGCTACTTTACTTTTGGCAGCGGCGTACAAACATTAAAAGACGATACAGTCGGCAGTGCCAATGACAAGCTGAGCAAATATTCAATCGTTGGGGATTACAATTCTAATAATTTCAATTGGAAAGGGAAGCCAAAGCCAAAAGGATCCGGAGATGATTACGGAAGTTCGATTGACATCTACACCATCAGCAAAAGAACTGACTATATGATGGATGCATCGTCAACAAGTGGATCAAGTACCAGTAAAATATGGAGTTCTGATACATATCATATTAAAGCCGCGGTATCCAAAGCCGACGGCAGTGTTTACAACTACGAATCAGACGGAAACACGGCAGGATACGTATCCGGTTCTTATATTCCTCTTTCGATCTCGGACGAACCCGACGAGAGCAACTATCAAAATAAAATCGCCGAAAACGTTCCAAACAAAAACGGTGGGTATATTGTTGGGGGGTTAAAAGCCAACGACCCAACATTTAATAATTCAACCGTTCGTATTAGAAATGTTTTGGAGGGGTCGGGCCAGAATTACGGCACTATATCAAACGGCATCCTTAACTCAGTAAACAGTCAAACAAGTATTTCTAGCAGTCAGCTTTCTTTTCTTTATTATGATACTGTCAGCAAAACGCACCATAGAATCAAAGATTCTGATAATGCGAGTACTTCTTTTAGTACTACAGAACTAACGGGTGTAATTTACCCAGAAATTAGTGACGTAAAGATATCTAGTGACATTTTTAACAATTACACAAACGTAAAAAACAATTTCATAAATTCAGTCACAAGCATCACGTCTAAAACCGGCAATACCGGAACCAAGATTGTCATTCCAAGTCTTCTATTAGCTTTCCAATCATCTTTGGCGAAATACACGGCAACAGGCGGGATAAAAATCGCGGGCAAGGATTACACATCGTACGAATTTTATGAAGGCGGCATAAATTTCACCTTACAAAAATCGGGTTACGTTTCTGCGCTAATAGGAACATACAACACCTCCGAAATGTCCAAGTTTTATAAGCTTTATTCGTTAGATAGAGATGAGGAAACCGACTCAACCAGCACAATAACAAATGCCAAGGAAATCACACAAATATCAGGCTCTGTCAAAAACAAAGATTTAGCATATAAATACACGAGCGGGCAGGATGCCGATTTTTCGGATTCCAAGGTCACCTTTTCACTAGAAGGAATGAATTCATCCGGCGTGTTTTGCCAATATGCAGCTTATTTTTTTGAAATACCGCTCAAAGCTGGCTCCTATTTCATAACTTCTGGGTCCAGTGATGCCAAATATCCTTATCTTCTTTACTTCGATATCGGCCAAGACAAAACCGGCGAAGGAGAAGGCGAAGGAACCGACATTGAAACTCCAGACATTGATTTTGTCTATTACAAGGACGCAAAAGCCGAGAAAAAAGAAATCCTCCCCATAAACGATTCTTCTTTCAAAAATTCTAATGTCTATTTTGGCGTTAATACTGGAGTTGCCACCGTTTATTATTGGCGCGACTCAAGCGAAAGCGTTGTTTACTATTGTGTTTTGCCAAGCGCTTCAAGTGAATCCGTCATACCAGTAGGAGCTGGGAGTGGCGAACCGGGGGAAGAGTCAGCCTACAAGGCCGAATTTGAAACAAGCAACTGAAGTTTCTTAGCGGCATCAATGGGCTTCAAACAGAACCAGAAAAATTATTCCATCAAAGCTCGCAAGTCCTAACCAAGAGTCGATCCCCCTTCATGTCGTTAGAATAAAAGACTTCTCCGGCCACTTATTTGCGAAAGGACTATTACGACAGCCTCCCAACCGTTCATGATATAATCCATTTTTTTATTTCGAATGTCACTAAATGGACTTCTTAATCGCCCATTGATATTTAGGTCCCATAGCGCTTGCCCCCCCCCTGAAAAACGCGCCTATCATCTTTCTGAGAAAAGCAAAGCCAGGGCGACCTGGCGACGCAAAGCCTAGGGTCTCGAAAAGAGATCGCCCGGCCGCCGCAAGAAGAAGGCGATTGGATGAAAAGGCTTTTCGAAGACAAGAAAAAGAGGGCGTCTTTCGTGCTTGGGATCTCTTTCCTTGTGGCGGGCGCTAGCTTTGCCTTGCCTAGCCTCGCCTGGCTAGCGAAGGCCCAGACCACCGCTCCCCTAAAAGGGTTAGAGGGAGAGGCCAGAGGCTCCTACTTCAACGGAGGGGACGGCTCGGAAGAGAAGCCTTTCGAAATCGATAACGCCAAGCAGCTTTACTACTTCAACTGGCTGCAGGATTTAGGCTATTTCAATCAGCCTAACGGAGACAAAACCGCCATCAAGCAAGTCTACTTCGTTTTGACAAGAGACATCGACGCCTCTAACTACGTCTTGCCTCCAGCCGGGACAAAAGAATATCCCTTCGTAGGCAACTTCAATGGGAATGGCAAGACCATCCAGAATCTCACGATCTCCAACAAATACAGCGAGCTCAAAAGCCCACCGGTCGGGGCAAGCCAAGACAGCGAGGGCATCTTAAAGCAAACCGAAATCGTCGGCTTTTTCGGGGTGGTCGGCTCCACAAGCGAAGAAAGCAAAGTCAACGACTACACTTACGACTCCTCGGTACTAGAAATCAAAAACCTGGGCCTTGATAAGGCCAGTATCCAGTCCTTCTCTTCCTCCACCTTGGTCGGCCTTGCAGCAGGTTATGTCAACGGCACCCTTTCGGGCGTGGGCATCAACTCTTCCTCGATTCTTACTAAAGAAGGTGCTAGCCCCATCAGCGATATCGCCGGAGTCAAAAGCATCTCCGAATATTCTCTTGTCGGCTACGCCACCGAAGCCTACCGTTCCAAAACGCAAGTGAATGACGAAATCATGGAGATGCCTCAGATCGACAACCCCAACACCAGCCACGGTTCCACCAACTGGGGCGGATCCGTCGACATGAAGCAGATGTATGGCGATCTCCAATCCGAAAGGGATGACTCCAACATCTCGCAGGACGTTTATAGCGTCGCCAGCGAGACTGTGGATGTAGACCCAGATGGGAACGAAGGCCAGCCTTATAGCATCACCTACTCCACCGGCGATAGCAATCGGGCGAAGCGTGGCAGTTACTATTTTAAAAACGGTTCGCGGAAGGACGCGGAAGGCAATGCCGTCGCTTCTTATGGTCTAACCTACAAAGACACAAGCAGCGATAAATACATTTATATCTATGGGACGCCCGCAACGACGACAACCACAACTAGCAAAATGACCGTGAACAAAAACGTCTACGGGTATTATGCGACGATTTCTGATTCTGGGCATTATCTTTCCGTGGAAGAAAATTCGGTCGCGGACGAAACCGATGCTTCCCTTGCCGCTTCATGGATGGTTCCTGACAGCGGTTCTTCAGGCTACGTTTTCTCCTCTATAGACGGAACGACACGCTATCTAAATATCAACGGTACTGATTCTCTCTCGCTTTCCTCGACTGCTTCCACCACATGGACCTACGATGCAGAAAAGGGAAACTTATATTCCATCGGCGGGGATTATGCCTATTATCTTGATTATGATTCATCAAGTGGTTGGACGGTAATCCAACTGGATTCTTCAAATATCTATCTGACGATTAAAGACACCACATCGAATTACTATATCGGCTATTCCGGCGGCTCAATCAAGGCAAACGCAAGCGCAGCGGATAACGCATATCACTGGGGCTACAATAACGGATATTATCCCTTGTCCAATAGCACGATATTTTTGGCTGCGAAAGGAACATATTCATGGTGGGGTAGTAGCACTTCGTTTTCAACTGTTGTAACTTCCTCCTCTTCGAGCGAATATGGTCGTTACTTGCTATCGGAAGCTGACGCTAACGGGAAAGGGAGCGGGAAAATGAGCGCGCAACTGACGGTCTCAGAAGGGTGGTCTTCAACTGACTATACGGTCTTTCTTTATTACAGCACAAGCAGTTTTTCCACTTCGAACACCGATCAAAACCATTCTTTCATAGTATCTCAAGGGAACGATTCCGCCATCCGGGCAGGTTTAGTTCTGAGCCAGTCCGATCAAACCGGGTTCAAGGGAACCACTTCCGTCACGCGCGCAGCAACCTATTACATGAATCCCACCTACATCCCTTTGGCCTATAACTACGATGATAATGAGAACAAAACAGGCATCAACGGGGTAAGCTTGATGAACACGGGGTATCTCGTCGGCGGGGCCAATTACGTGAATTCAACTGATTATGCCGGAGATATCCGTATCGCTGAATACTACAATTTAGGACAGCTGTACACATCTTTTAACGGCTCTAGCAGCGACTATAACAGCAGGAGGACAACCTACAGCAGCCAAAACGCCCAGGTTTTGACGCGCTCCACAAAGAAAAACTCCGATGGGGCCTATACCGACAACGGCTGGTCCCGCATCAAAGATTCCTACAATTCAGCGAACATAGACTCTTATTCGTCAAGCTTCAGTAAGTCGTTCTCCAGCTACGTCGAAAGCTCCATCTTCTCTCGTTACGACAACGCCAGGCGCAACCTTCAGCACACGATCTTCGAAAGTTATGACAACGCGAGCAAGAGCACAAGCACCTCGCTTTATGGCCTTCACTTCATGGACGCCTCCATCTCGATGAGCCACCTCACGGAAATCGGGAAAGCCGTGGTTTACGACGAGGCGGCCGAGGCAAGGTATCAAGAGGCGCTTAAAAAATACCTGAACAAGGAGACGACGGAAAAACCTACCCAAGAGGGATCAGTCTATTACGATTACGAGGTTCCCGAGGACTCCATCGATTTCAATCTCGCGACGGAAGGCTACATCAACTTCTTCGGTGCGACTTACTATGTAAACAGTTCTTACGGCACAAACGACTCCTTCTTCAGCCTGAACGAGGTTGAGCGCGACGAGGACCAAAAGATAATCTCCATCAAGGAAATCAAGAAAATCTACGCAAACCTTGGCGATGACCAGGAGGAGAAGCCCTATCTTTACTCTTACGATGGAAGCGTGCCCAGCGGCTCGGACGCGAACCATTTGGTTTTCGACGTCACCTGGATCTCGACCGATGCGACGATTGTGACCAACAGCCTCTATTACTTCGAGATCCCCGTGAATCCGGGCGAATACGCCTTGGGGTCGGTCACGGGGAAGCAAGGTTCCTATCTTCTCTATCTCGACATCGGCACCGGGGCGGCTAACTACGAATCGGTCACGATCGAAGAGAAGACGACTTCCAAAATCGTCAAACAAAGCTACCCGAAAGGGGTGGATTTCACTTCCTCTTTCGTCAATCTCCCTTCTTTGACCGGCGGCCAATCCGCTTGCGTGGCGATATTGGTCGCTCCCGCGAAGAAGATCGATTACTTCTATGAGGAAACGACCCTGACCGCCGGCCCCGTTTCCGGGCTAAAAGTCGTCTACAAAAACGACGAGGTCACTGTTTCTGGAAGCGATGGGAACATCTCTCAAGCCTCTGACAGCCCTTTGACCATCACCCTGGAACGCACGACCATTCAGACCTACTCCCCCACTAACAGCAAACTAAGTTTGGCCTATCAAGCCACCTGGACGATCACCGGAGCGGAAGAAGAGGATGAAATCCAGCTTTATTTCCTTTCCGAAGCGGCAACCTGGAGCACCGACACCTCCTCTTTGTGCAGCGTCTCCTCTAGCGGCCTAGTGAGCGTCACCGGCGCAGGAGAACTCACAATCAAAGCAGAGGGAAGCGGGGAAAGGACGGAATCCGCGGATTGGAAAGGTCCTGATCCCATCGCAGTCGAAGAGACTTTCGGCGAATTGAAGCTAAGTCTCACCGGTGGAGAGGCAAGCGTCGAATACGTCTACGACGAGGCGAACAAGACCTACGTGATCACCATCCATTCCAAAGTCGACGTGAACGTCAAAGTCCTCGCCATCCCAAGCGATTCCGACTGCAAGATCACCGTGAACGGGACGGAAGTAACTGCGAAGGACCAGACCTTCGTCGTTAGCGCCTAGTTCCCCAAGCTTACAAGCAGCGCCCTCCTTCTAGACCGCTGCTTTTTTGGCATCAACGAAAGACGCCGCAAGCGTATAGAATCCAGAAGACGACCAAGACAATTAAGTAGCCGACCGTGATGACGATCACCGTGCCAACGGCCCCATTTTTGATGTCTTTCCGATCCTTGAATCCCCAAACGGCGATGAGAAAGCCGATGTAACTTAGGCAAAAGGTCAAAGCAATGCCTAGAAGGACATCGGTCAGACAGACGGGCTCTTTATAACGATAAGGGCAATGCTCCAGACGTTTTTTGACCGGAGTAAGCAAAAAGCCACCGCAATAGGGGCAATAGTCCAAATTCGAAGCAACGCTCTTCCCGCATTTCGGGCATTTGGTTGTATCGTTCATCGTCATCCTCCTTTCCAGGACGCGAAAGGCGGATTCCCCCTTCGCTTTTGCAGATGCCTATATTATGGGCGAATCCATGAAAGAGGGTAGCCCCGATGCGTTCTCTAG
Source organism: Lachnospiraceae bacterium (assembly GCA_963658395.1). Lineage (GTDB taxonomy): Bacteria > Bacillota_I > Bacilli_A > RFN20 > CAG-826 > Alloenteromonas. The sequence goes on from CAVKPZ010000038.1 coordinate 10,967, forward strand.
AGCCCATCAGGCGAAAGAGGGCTGAGTTTAGTCAATTGCTTGCCCTCCGTTTTTTCCTTTGGAAATTGCAAAGTTAGCTAATTATTCGCTTGGTTTTTTGCAATATTTCCTTTTTATTCGCTATGAAAATTGCAGTTTCTCAAATTAAAAAAGATAGTTTTCTTCGATGCAGCCTTACTTTTGTAAGCCATTAGGATGCCAAAAAGAAAATAGGAGAACAAATGATTGCCCGTAAACAAGCCTAGCGGCCTAGAGATCGATTTCGTAATCCGTTACAAAGGTGAGGTGACTTTGGTAGAGGTGAAGGCAAAAGACGGGAGAACGAAATCCGCGACGACGATTATGAATGACAAGAAGCATTACAATGTCTCGAGCCTAATCCACCTCACCGCGCAGAACATTAACCAAGGCGAAGGGGTTTTGACTCTCCCCTATTACCTCGCCTATCTCCTCGAGGAGGATTTTTGACCTTGCACGCGCGTGCCTATCCTTTATAATTCCCCTCGTCAAAAGCAAAGCCAGGGCGACCTGGCGACGAAAAGCTAAAGGGTCTTATGAAGACAGCCAGCTGCCAACCCGCGAGGGCTTCTAGCAGGTGGCTGCATTTTCGTTCCTTTGCTAGAGTCTTAACGAGGGTTTCTGGAGTAGAATTAGCAAGCATGAGCAAGCTCTTCAAAAGAAAAGGATTCCGCCTGGCTAGCGTAGCCTACTTCCTTTCTTTGGGCACGCTGGCGGTGGCTCTTTTCGCTTGGTTCAGCACCTCTTCCACCCTCTCTTGGTTCGCCTCCAACAAAACCGTAGACGGGACCGGGATGGCCATCAAAGTCAAAACGGACGAGAATGTTAACATCGAAATGCACGTTTACAAATACGTCGAAACAGGGACGGGGACCGGCGTATACACCGTTCAAAAGGACCCCGACAGCATCGCGATGTCGCGTTATGACCAGGTCTTCCAAGAAGATAACGGTTACGCGCCTATTTTGCTGCAGCTGAAACTAACGGGTGGGTTCTATGAAGATAATAGCCCTTTGCCGTTAGTGATCCACCACGATTCCAACTTCGATAAAACAGTCATCACGGATACAGACACAACATCCACCATTGCTGACGATGACTCGACATACCATCTTTCCAGTTACATCTCTTCCGTCGTCTCGGTGAAAGCAATGGTTTACAACACCACTATCTCCGGAGAGGGAAGCTACAGCAGCGAAGCGGAGAACGTCTTCAAGACGATGAAAAGCCAATTCGAAAAGACAACATCCCCCGCATATAAAACTAGGTTCTTCCTCTCAAGCATTCCAACAGCGGGTCCAGCGACTAAAACGGATATCAATTTCTCTGACGGAGGTAGTAAAACGGGCGTAGAAGGTAATCTCCTTTACAGCGCCACCGAGGTCGATGGAGTCTCCACTTGCATGGTCTATGTTTGGATTGACTACGATACCTCCACCACCATCTATCAGGACACCTCCAACGGTTATAACGGCCTCATCAATGCTTATATCGCCCAAATGCAAGGGACCTCTCTTGGGATCAACGTCAGTTATCCAATCAAAAGCGACATTACGGAATTATCCATCGTCAAGTCCGATTTACCGAGCGCCGATTCCAACGCATAAGTTAGGGAAATCGCGGTTTCATTCATCGTCAAGCCTTTTTTCAAAGAGCGCCTTGGCAGAGCAATTGGCACAAGTCCCTTTATTAAGAAGGAAAGACGCGAAAGAGCCAGTCCTCTTATGCGGCTCTATGGTGAACGGCACTTTTTCCGTTTTACTGAAAAACTCCATGACACTTTTTCCGTTTTTTCGCAAAAAGTCACTATTAAAGCCATAGGAAATTCGGCAGTCCGAAGGCGATGTACTGAAATGTTGCGGAAACTGGGGGTCCGTGCCGTTTCCGACATTGTTCAAGTCAAGAATGGCGATTTGCTCCTCTTTGACCCCGGAAGAACGAGTGATCATGATAAATGTCCTTGAGAGCATGAGACTTTCCGCAACGCCTTATCCCAATTATTGCTTTTGGTAACCATTCTGTTTTGCCTTGATTAGCTTGTTCAAACAATGTCTCGTTTGATTATCCAATCTCCTTTTTATAGAGGTTCATTTTTTGCCGATTATAAAAAGCAGAGGCCTTTCTCGCGCTATTTTTCCAAAATCCCGCCTGATGGTTCAAATAGTCGCCAAATCAATGAAATTGCATAGGGGAAGCCATTGAGGCTTACTTGGTTAACCCATCCGCTCAATAACATAGGTGACCTCTCGGACGGCAGGACGGCGCAGAGATATATATGCCATGGTCGAAATCGTTGCCCAGGGCATACCTTCGCCAAAAACGAGATAGACAAGGGCCTCTTTGAAAAATAACCTCATCATAATAGGCTAAGATAGACGACGTTTCTTATCGCTATAGAAAAGCACCGTCAATTCCCTTTTAAATTATCTAACGACGAGAAAAACAATTCTTTCTTCCACAAATCTAAGCCAGTTTTATCATCGATGAAATTAGAGACATCTTCCTTCGCCGATTCATAGTCAACGGTTTCGAACCTTTTCCTAAGCATGTCTTTTACTATCTTCGCCGTAAGCTCCTCGCTTTGTGGAATGGCGCCGGTGTTTTTCAATTTTCCCTCAAGGTATTCAAGATTGAAACGCGATCCTTTTCCGATGTAAAAAAGGTAATCGTAGTAGTCTCTCCCCTTTACGTGATTTCGGTAATTCCTGCAAATAATCGCATGTATTTTCCCAGCAAACAACGTCGGTTCATCGAATACCTTTATTTCATATGGAGCCGGCAGAAATCTGAATTTCGTTTCTATCGTGCCGCCTTTTGGGTTGTCGGTATCGACTTCGAATTTGATTCTCATTTTCTGATTCGAGACGAATTTTCTCGCGTCTTCGCTCTTTGGGAAAAACGACATCATCAAAGACAATGTATCGCCTTTAAGGAAGGCGCTTTGAACATCGGAATCTGAATGTTTGGTCTTTTCCTCAACGCGGATTTCTATCCCATAGGAATCGAATTCCTTTCTCAACGCGGGGAAATATTCGCTCAGTTCGAAATCCCTATCTTTTTCGATTAACGCAAAATCAAGATCCTCGCTAAAACGATTCAGTCCGTAGAATATCCTTAGGCAAGTCCCGCCATAGAAGGCCGCCTTTTCGAAGAAACCGCCACGCGAAAGCCCCGCCAAAGCTATTTCCTGGATTATCTCTTTCGCAGCGTTTTCCCTTTCTTTATTGTTCCTGGGGGCATATTTCTCAAGCATTATTTCGATGACGTTATTCATTTTCATACTCCTTTTCGATGAGCTTTATCAATAGTTTCAAATTCGTTCTGTGATATAAACCGGCAAGCCTTTTCATTAGCTTAAAATCGCAAGTGGCGAATTCCTCCTCATAAATCCTCTTATCTTCGAATAAAAGCTCTTTGAGCTCTTTGACGTTTCTAACCACCCTCCATTTGCATAATGAGTCGCAGATCGCTTTCTCTTTGGTGGCGATTTTCACTATATATTCGCCTCTTTCAAGGTAGGTTAAGCCTTCAGGAAAAGCTTCATTTGGTATATCCGCATATTCAAATCTGCCAAAACGATTTTCGAAAGTCTTGTTCTTTCTGTTGCCAAAACTAGCGGATGTAATGGAAACGACTTTCTCTGGAATGAGACCGTAATGCGATAATGCCCAATCAAAGGTAAGATAGGAAGGAGATAGGATGGACGATGCCAATAGATATGGCTCTATATTCTTATCGGTCTCGTATATTCCTTTGGACAATCTAAAAATTATCCCTTTGTCCGCATCCCTTTTTATTTTGTCTAAAGGATTTGAATAATCATGGTATTTTTCTTTTAACATCGATGCAGTAATTATCATATTTGCACCTCTAAATACAATATTATTGGATTTGCTGGAGCAAATCAAATATTTAATCGACACTACTTTGCTGATTGGCCCTTTTTATTTGCTCACATTGCAAAAGACCCGCTTACTAATTATGTTTAAGTGGTTTCTGTAGCTAATTCCCAATAAACGGATAAGACACAGCCAACTTAATGACTAGCCTTTCTTTGTCTAGAGCCTCAATCACCTAATCCTCAAGAGAAGTGGCGATTCGGCCGCTGTTTCTTCTTTCTGTTTTGGATCGCATTCATTCGCGCTCTTATTTAGAATGAAGTGCCCGGGCCGGTAATAGATATCGTTTACGAAATAGCCTTTTGATTTTGTTCCATATGATAGACAGAGCGTAAGCAGACATTGATTTAGGCGATTTCCCTTTAACGGCATGCGAAAATGACTGCAGCAATATTTTGTTATAGCCAAACAATTTTCTTCATTTTTCCTCTTTTTGAAGGTTAAAACGCCTAACGTGACCACGATAAGAAAGATTGTCCAGACGTTGTTTGGAAAATGTCTGGATACGTTTTATAGAAAGACACGCAATTATAAAGCGGCATCTTTCCGAATCCCTTCCCGTATTTCTCGGTTATTTTTTGACAAGTTTTTTATGATCTCCAAGCCATATGCATTTGGCAACTGAAATTTGACCAACCGAGTTTGGTTGATTGATTCTTCCTCTCTTTTGTTTTCCTTCCGTCTCGCTTTTCCAGAGGTATGGCGATGCATTATAAGAAGCGCCTGGCCATATTCGCGGGCGACAAAGGCAAGAAGAGGCTAGCAGATGCGGCTTCGCGATGCCCCCAATTGACTCTTATCCCGCATGGGTTTGCTGAGCAATTCAGAAACCATTCTTTCTCAATGATCTTTCGTAATCTGTCATGATTCATTCGGCGAAATCGTGTTTGACGAATTTGCCTAATGTCTAAAAACCCCTTTCTTATCTTCCAAAGCTGGATTTTTAGCGGGCAATATCGCATTTTCTGAAACGGGCCTTCTATCGCGATCACACAGATGGAGAAATGGCATTTCAGAAATTCTCAAATGTCAGATTGGCATATACCAAATTATATTTAAGCCATATTGGCATGTGCAGTTGAATAAAAATGCCATTATTTGTAAACTTTAGGGGAGATGAAAACGAGTCTTCTGGAAATCAGAGTTGGATACGGGCTGAAACAGACGGAGTGCGCCTCGGTTTTGAATGTCCCCTTAAGAACCTACGTCCGCTACGAAAAAGACAATGGTTATGGGAGCGCGCTTAAAAGAGCCGCCATGATTGATGCCTTAAATGAACGGTATTCGATAAACGAAAGCAAAGGGTTGCTAACCGTAGAGGCGATCAAAAAGGCCTGTGGAGAGGTTTTTGATTCGCACTATCAAGGGCAGATCGATTTTTGTTATCTCTTCGGGAGTTACGCTAAGGGGCGCGCAAAGGAAAATAGCGATGTCGATTTATTAGTTTCCACATCGCTGTCTGGACTTAGTTTCGTCGGACTCAGTGAGGCCCTTCACGAAGTTCTTCATAAGAAAGTAGATTTAGTCAGACTATTCAACCAAAAAGACAATCTCTCTTTAATAACTGAAATTATGAAGGATGGCGTAAAGATATATGGATAACGAGAAAAACGACAAATACTACGCCATAAGGGCAACGAAGGACATTGAGGCTATCCAAAAATATCTCGGGAACAGAACCTACGATGGATTCTTGGAGGACGACGTGCTTCTCGATGCCATTATGTTTCGTTTGATTCAACTAGTCGAAAACGTAAAAAGCCTTTCATCGGAATCCAAAAAAGAGAATCCCGACATTCCTTGGCATGAAATAGTCGGGTTTCGCAACGGCATCGTTCATGAATATGGGAAGACCGATTATACGATCGTCTATGAGACCATAACGAATGATCTCCCTTGGCTGATGACGGCGCTAGAAAAGATAAGCGCGAATTTATAGATGAACGAGCCTAATGGAAAAAAGCGGTGATTTGGCCGTTCTTTCTTCTTTCTATTATTGGCGGTATCTAACTTTGCCATTATGGCGAAGCGTCTCATTTGTGCACGATAAACGCATGAGTTGCTCGATGAAAACCTCAATCATGGGACAGTTCATGAACGAATATTTCATCAACGCCGCTAACATCGGCCACTCTATCAAAGCCCTTCGCCAAAGGGCCGCCATGAGCCAAGAGAGGCTCGCCAAAGCCCTCCGGCTATAGCGTTCGTAACCTTAGGCGCCTCGAAAACGATGACACCAAAGCATCATCATCAACCTCTCCGCCTCCATCTTCCAGCTATCGGCCTTCGACATCCTTAACGGATGTTTTCTTTTTATGTGCCGTTTGTTGCGTCAAATCTTAACTTTTCGTCTTTTTCCGTAGCAATAAGGCCTCAACGCTCTTCACCCTCTAAACCCCCATTTCAATTTGCCATACATACGCATTAGCGTCAGCCTGCGATAAAAAATCAGCCTTAAGGCTTATAGCAAAGCGTTCATCGTGAAAAACATTCCAACCCCGAAGTTCCTTCACATGAGATTGGCCGCTTCCAGAAACGATGAAGGCGGCAAATAAATAGCGGGGTCCCTTTTCTCGACAAGTACAGAGTGCACTAGTCAACATTTTGTAGACACTTATTTTGAATTTGAGGACTTTGCTTCCT
>CAVKPZ010000039.1:0-17497 GCA_963658395.1 Lachnospiraceae bacterium
GGGGACCTTGTCCAACGATCTCTGGGGAGCCCTGGTGATCCTTTCTTTGGTCAGCGCCTTCTACCTGGATGAGTCCTCTTTGATGGTTAGGCGCTATATCGGCGCCCCCATTTCGCTCCTTTTGACCCTAGCTTTCCCACTTGTCCTCAAGGGAATCGTCGGGCTAGAAACAGCCAATTATCGTTCCGTCCTGATGGGACTCGAATTAGCCGTTCTTGATTTCTATTACCTTCACAGCTACTTGGAGGAAGGAAAGCTTAGACTCCGCAAGAAAGAAGTGGGGAGGCTAATCTCCATCTTCGTTCTTCTCATCCTTACGATGACGAGCTCCTATAGCCCTTCCTTGCTTTTCGGGAGGACCATCACAATCGGACAATATAGCCTCACCAACCCCCATGATCCGGAGAACATGTCCCACCGGATCTTCATCTATCTCGCTTTCATTTTGCCCGTTCTCTATTTCGTCCTTCTCTATCCGATGAGCAAAGCGGATCGAAGGGGGGTGCTTCTGCAGATCTCTTTAGGCACGTTCTTAGGATACATCTCGATAAACCGTTTCGACATCTGGACGAGCCTCTCGACTTGGCCGCTTCATCTCTGCAACACGGCGATGTACACGATGCCGATCACCTTGCTCTTCATGAGCTACGGCCTTTACTATTTCACCTTCTTCATCAACGTCTTGGGCGCTTTCTTCGCTCTCACGATGCCGAATTTCTCCGAGAGCCTCGCCGTTTTCAATCCAGAGATCCTGGCCTTTTACATCAACCACCTGCACGCTTTCTTCATGCCGGTCGTGATTGTGCTGCTTGGGGTCTATGAACGTCCGAAGATCAAGTACTTCATTTATTCCCAAATCGGCTTCTTCGCCTATTTCGCCCTCGTGATGGGCGTGAACACCGTCCTTACCGCGAAGGGAATCAACAGCGATTTCTTCTTCATTAACAGCGACTTCATCGCGGATAAGCTCGGCGAAGGCGCGAAAAGGCTCTTCAAGACCACGATAAGCTGGGAATCGGGCGGGCTTACCTACACGTTGCACCTTGCTTACGACATCGTCTATTACCTCGTCTATGTCGCTCTGGCTTTAGCCATGTGGTTCGCCTACGAATTGCTCTTCCGGCTAAGCGATGAGCTCATCGCGATCAAAATGGCGAAAGAGCGAAGCATCCGCAGGCACGAGGCTTATTTAGCAATCCACCAAGGAGGGAAAACCATGAGCAACGAGACCAGTCTGACGATCACCCACCTCTCCAAGAGGTACCACGGGAACGAGAACTACGCCGTGAAGGATTTCTCTTTGTCTTTGGAAGGGGGCAGAATCTACGGCTTTTTGGGCAAGAACGGCGCCGGCAAAAGCACGATCATCAAATCGATCGTCGGCATCCACGGCTTCGACGAAGGGGAGATAAGCGTCTGCGGACACGATGTGGTGGAAGAGCCTTTGGAAGCCAAGAAAGAAATAGGCTTCGTCCCAGACAATTACGCGCTTTACGAGAATTTGACCGGCAGGCAATACATCGGCTACATCGCCGACCTTTACCGCGTTCCAAAGGCCCAGAAAGAGGAAATCGAAAAGAATCTCGTGTCTAGGCTTGAGCTCGCGGAACGCTACGACAAGCCGATGAAGAGCTATAGCCACGGCATGAAGCAGAAGATCACCATCATCGCCGCCCTCATCCACAAACCCAAGATCTGGATCCTCGACGAGCCGATGACGGGCTTAGACCCCAATTCCATCTATCAAATCAAAGAATGCATGAGGGAGCACGCCAAAGAAGGCAACATCGTCTTCTTCTCAAGCCACATCATCGACGTTGTGAAGAATCTCTGCGATGAGGTGATCATCATCAAGAAAGGGGCCCTTGTGAGGCGAATCAACCTCGACGAGGAACCTGAGGAAAGGGAGACTCTTGAAGAGACTTTCCTTTGCCTCACCAGCGACAACGAAGAAGAAGCAAGCCTCTTGCTGCAAGAAGAGAAAAGGGAGAGAGCGTGAACACGTTGAAAAAAAGAAAGCCCTCGTCCGTCGCTACCTTTTTCAGCGTGGATTGGCGGGCTTTCAAAGTGCTTGTCAAGATGCTGCTCGCGAATTCCTTGTCTCTTGATTTGAAGCGCAACAAGAAGAAGGCGATTATTAAGCTGCTTTTGAGCGTCCTCGCCTTCGCCCTCATCGCCGCCCTTTCCTACGTTTTCTTTTATCTTTGCCTCCGCTTCAACATCTTCTCCCTCTTGGCCTTTGTCCCGATGGATGTGCCTTCGATCGTGGTGAACGTTTTGCTTCTGTTTTCCTTCCTTTCTTCTTTGGGGAGAGTCACCGAGGACCTCTATTTTGGCAGCGACAACAAGGTTTTGCTCACCTTCCCCACGAACGGGAACACCTTGTTCCTTTCTAGACTCGCCGTGTGCTTCTTGAACACCTATCTGAGGTCTTTGCTTCTGGAAATCCCCTTCCTCGTCGGCTATTTCGCCGTCAGCGGATATCCCTTCTACATGTATTTCGCGCTCTTCCTCGTCTGGGCGATTCTCGATTTGGCTTTGATGCTTCTTTGCTCTTTGCTTTCGATCCCGGTCTACTACGCGAAGAAGTTCCTCCGCACGCACGCGCTCGCTAACGCCGTTACGCTCGGCTTTTTCATCGCCTTGATCCTAGGCCTATGCGCCTTCGTGATCGCCATCATCCCAAGCAACATTGACATTTTCTCGAACTGGGGCACCTATTTCGCCAAAATCCAGAATGGGCTGCTCTTTTACCGGACAAAGATGAGATTCTTTTACCGGGCTTCGATGCTTTATCTAGGCAACTTCACGGGCTTTAGCTTCGCTTATTTCTCTAAAGGCGGCTTGCCGGGCCTATACGCCTTCCTCATCTTGTTAGGTTCCATCGCCCTCCTTTTCGTTGGCTCTTTGGCTTTGTCTAGCCCCCTTTATCTCCGCTTGGCCAGCCAAACCGGGGAACTGCAGGGGAGAAGCAAGAGGAAAATCGGCAAAAGCGGCAAAACCCTCTCCCCTTTCTCCTCGCAGCTGAAGAAGGAGGCGATCCTTTTCTTCAAGGATTCCTCTTTCTCCTCTCCTTACCTTGGGATCTTCTTGGCTTTGCCTCTTCTTCTTTCTTTGCTTGCGAAGCTTTTTGGGGCAATGGACCTCAATAGCCGCGGAGAGGGCTATGTGCAGGTCGTCCTTTTGCTCATCGGCTTATTGCTTTCCTTGAGCGCGAACGCCTCCATCGCGAAGATCTATAGCCTGGAGGGGGGCGCCTTCAAGCTGAGCAGAACCTACCCCTTGAAGGAGGCGCGCTTGATTTCCAGCAAACTCCTCATCCCCGGGGCGATTGGCTGCTTGAGCCTGCTCGCCTCGCTTCTTTCCCTGAACCTCATCCGGCCCGAGATGGCCAGAGGGAACACCTTCATGGGGATTGGGGCCATTCTTGTTTACCTGGGCCATCTCCTTTATAGCGCGGGCCTTGATTTCACAAGCCCCAAGTCGAGCTTCGGGGACGCCTCTTTCTTTAGCAGCGCGGAGAATCGCTCAACGATTTTGGGCTTCATCACCGCCTCCTTGCTCTCCGTTTTCTATTATCTCTATTTTCAGGATCACATCCTTTGGCTGCCCACGATCGAAAGCACCGCGGGGTTTAAGGTTTTCCTGATTTCGCTTCTTTATCTCGGGCTCAATGCCCTTCTTTACGCGCGCAAGATCAAATACGTTTACAAGACGGGGGAGGAATTATGAAAAAGGGAGTCGCGATATTGGTGAGCGCCATCAGCTTGTTAGCCATCGTCTTCGTCGCCGTTTTCGGCACCCGCCCCCAAGGCATCGTCCCCGTCGTCTACATCAGCAGCCTCACCATCAAACCTAGCGACGACAGCCGCTATTGGACCAACCAATCCGGAATCCACCAATGCCTCATCGATTACGACCCGAACAAAGAGGTCTTCGACGGGGAGGATTTCTATATGCCTTATGTCTTCTTGACGGATGTGCTTCCCGATAACGCGACCGACCGCAGCTTCGTCTACACTTTGGCGAACGAATACAAGGACTACATCACGTTCTCCACCGGCGAAAACTCCGCTCGCCAAGGGGCCTTTCTAATCAAGAAAAAGACCGATCGGAAAGCCCCGATGGTTATCTCCCTCTCCGTCCGCCCGGAAGACGGCGGCAGCGGGGAAGGGGACACTTTGAAAGTCGTCCTGACCTATGACAAGGTCTATGTCGATCCGACCTCGCCCTCTGAGACGGGCTTTCCAGGGGAATGACTTCCGCAGTAAAAATTACGTTAAAAGGCAAGCAAAGAAAAGTTTAAATAATATTTAGACTGTCTTTTTGATGCGCGATTTCAAACCCTGCGTTCTGGCCCCAAAAGAAATATTGACTGGTAGTTGTGGGCTAGACGCGCTTCACGCAGTTCAGGCCATTAATTAAGCAACTTAAAAAACATGAATAAATTTTGCTTCGCTTTGTTTTCCAAAGGAAAAAACTAGCCTATACTTTTAGCCGTATGGAAGATGTCATTGTCATTGGCGGCGGTGTTATCGGCGCGTTTATCGCCCGCAATCTCTCCCGCTACGAGCTTTCCACCCTCGTGCTCGAAAAAGAAAACGACGTGGGCAACGTTACCTCGATGGCCAATAGCGCCATCGTCCACTCTGGATATGACCCCGTGCCCGGGACGAAGAAAGCGAGGTTCAACGTCGAGGGGAACAAAATGTACCCCGAAGTGTGCAAAGAGCTCGACGTCGATTTCGAGCAGTGCGGTTCCTTGACGATCGCCCTGAGCCTAGAGCAGAAGAAAGTCCTCGAGGATTTGGCTGCCCGCGCGCAAGAAAACGGGGTCGAGGCCAAGCTTCTTAGCGGAGAAGAGGCAAGGGAGATGGAAAAGAACCTTTCCCCGGAGTGCGTCGCCGCGCTTCTTTGCCCTAGCGCCGGCATCGTCAACCCCTTCAACCTCGTCGCCCATTGCTTCGAGAACGCCCTCGATAACGGCGTGAAGCTCCACATTGGCGAAGAAGTCTTGGACGTCAAGGAAGAAAACGGCAACTTTATAGTCAAAACCAAGAAAGACGTCTATGAGGCCAAAGTCGTCATCAACGCCGCCGGACTAAGAAGCGAGGAATTCGCGAGGATGATGGACGACATCCCTTGGACCATCAATCCGCGCAAAGGCGAGTATTACGTCCTTGACCATTTCGATCCTTCCTTCGTGAACCACGTGCTTTTCCCTCTCCCTAGCGAGAAGGGCAAAGGCATTCTGGTGATTCGCACGACGAGCAACGACTACCTCATCGGGCCAAGCTCCGAATATAACGGGGACAAAGAGGACATGTCCACAGACTCCATGACCTTAGGCAAGGTCAAGGCCGAGGCCAGCGAGATGGTGAAGAACATTCCTTTCTATGAGCAGATCCGGGTCTTCGCCGGTCTCCGCGCGACCCCTTCGACCCATGACTTCATCATCGAGCCGAGCAAGAGCCATCCTCATTTCATCAACGTCGCCGGCATTGAGTCCCCAGGTCTAGCTAGCAGCCCCGCGATTGGCAAATATGTCGTCGAGGAGCTCGTTTCGAAGATTCTGCCCCTCAAGGAAAAGCCCAACTACAAGAAAGAGGTCCGGCCTTACGTTCGTCCCAACAAGATGAGCGCGGAAGAGAGGGACGCCCTCATCAAGAGCAACCCCGACTATGGCGATATCGTCTGCAACTGCGAGAAGGTGAGCCTCGGCGAGATCGAGGACGTGCTATCTCGCTCCTTGCCTTGCAGGACCATCAAGGCGGTCAAGAAACGCACGAGGGCCGGATTCGGCAAATGCCAGGGCGGCTTCTGCCAACCGAAGGTGCTTTTACTTCTGGCGAAATATTTTGGGGTGTCGCCCCTAGACGTCCTCTACGACAAGAATGGCTCGAACATCCTGAAGGAGGAAAGCAAGTGAGTATGGAAGAAAAAGAATTGGTGATCATCGGCGGGGGCAGCGCGGGCATGGCCGCGGCCATCGCCGCTTATGATGGGGGAGTGGGGGACATCCTGGTCCTTGAGCGAACGAACTTCCTCGGGGGCATCTTGAACCAGTGCATCCATAACGGCTTCGGCCTCAACGCCTTCAAAGAAGAGCTGACCGGCCCTGAGTTTTTCTACCGCTTCGAAGAGGAGATGGAGAAACGGGGCATCGCTTACGAGCTAGAGACCAACGTCACCTCCATCACCAAAGATAAGGTGGTCACCTACCTCAACAAGAAAGGCTGCAAAGAAGTGAAGGCCAAGGCCATCATCATGGCCGCGGGCTGCTACGAGAGGAACGCCGGCGCCATCGGCACCCCGGGCGATAGGCCAAGCGGAGTCATCACCGCGGGCCAGGCCCAGCTTTACCTGAACGAGTATGGCTACTTGGTTGGCAAAAGGGTCTTCATCTTAGGCTCCGGCGACATCGGCCTCATCATGGCTAGGCGCATGACCCTTGAGGGGGCGAAGGTTTTGGGCGTCGCCGAGCTTTGCTCCTATTCAAACGGCCTAAACAGAAACATCCAGCAATGCCTTATCGATTACAACATCCCGCTTTATCTTTCCCATACCGTGAGCAGGATCATCGGGAAAAACGGTCACCTTGAGGCAATCGAGCTCTCCGAGGTCGACGAGAACAAGCACATCATTCCCGGAAGCGGGAAGATCTACGAGGTCGACGCCTTGCTGCTTTCGATCGGCCTCATCCCGAACAACGATCTTTTGAACAAGATGGGCATCCCCCAGTCTAGAAGCCGGGGGAGCCTCGTCAATGAGCACCTAGAGACCTCCATCGACGGCGTTTTCTCCTGCGGGAACGTCCTACACGTCCATGACCTCGCTGATTACGTGGTCGAGGAAGGGAGGACCGCGGGCAATAGCGCCGCCCTTTATCTTTCCGGGAAATTGCCTCGCCATGAGGAGACTATCCTCACCGAAGCGGGGGAGGGGATTGGCTACGTCGTCCCCGGAATCGTGGATTTGGAGAACGCGGAAGAGAAAATCGCCTTCAAGTTCCGCGTGAGGGTGCCAAGCAAAGAAGTCTATATCACCTATGCTTTTAACGGCGAGGTCGTGAAGAGGATCTACAAGCAGACCATCATCCCAAGCGAGATGGAAATCGACTATCTCCCGAAAAGCCTTTTCCCCTCCAAATCGGGGAAGATCGTCGTTAGCCTCGTGAAGAAGGGAGCCTGAATATGACTGAATTAACCTGCATCATCTGCCCGAATGGCTGCCGTCTTAAGGTGGACGAGGAGCTGAACGTCACCGGGAACAAATGCCCAAGAGGGGCGGTTTATGGCAAGCAAGAGGTCACGCACCCCACCCGCACCATCACCTCAACCGTCCGCTGCGACTCGAAAGAGCTCAAGGTGTGCCCCGTCAAAACCAAAGAAGCGGTGGCGAAATCCAAAATTTTCGAGGTCATGAAGGACATCAACACCTGCTCCGTCAAAGTCCCTTGCCACATCGGCGATGTGGTGAAAAGCGACATCGGGGGGAGCGGGGTCGACCTTGTCGTGACGAGGACCATCCTTAACTAGCATGCGCCTATTGATCGGAAGCGACATCCACGGAAGGCTTGGGCCTGCTAAAAAATTCAGCAGCCTTATTCTTTCCTATCGCCCCGATCGCGTGTTTTTGCTTGGCGATTACCTTTATGAAGGCCCGCGCAACGCCCTTTCCCCGGACTACAACCCAAGCGAGGTCGCCAAAATCCTCAACAAATGGGCGGGCAAGATCGTGGCGGTACGGGGCGATTGCGATTCCAGGGCCGACCAAAGCGCGCTCCGTTTCTCGATGCTCGAGGACTGCCGCGTCTTGGATTTAGACGGGCGGAAAGTCGACCTCATCCATGGCGATTTGCTCACCAGCGACATCGTCGAGGTCGAGCGGGGGGACATCCTGATGTTCGGGCACACGCATGTGCCCGTCCTCAAAAAGGAAGACGGGGTCGTCTATTTCAACCCCGGTTCCCTTTCTTATCCAAAGTCTGGCTCCCCAGCGAGCTTCGGCCTTTTAGAGGGCGCTAGGCTCGAGCTAAAAAGGCTCGACGACCAGGTGACCTTCGCCTATCTCGATCTTCTTTAAGAAACCGCTATCAAAAATAGCGAATTTCATTATCTTTGGGGCTGATTTTCTTTATAATGCCCTTGCAAGCGACCCATAAAGCGCGTTTCCGGAGGTTTTGTATGAGTGACAATGTTCGCATCGTCGGTTTAGGAGGCATGGACGAAGAAGGCAAAGAGTGCGTCGTCGTTGAGATCAACAGCGACATCTTCGTCATCGACTGCGGGATCAGGGAGCCCGACCGCACGATGCCAGGGATCGACTACGTGATCCCCCGTTTTGACTATCTCGAAGAGAACAAGGACCGCGTGAGGGCCTATTTCTTGCTGCACGGGCACGATGAGGCGGTGGGCGCGATCGTCTATCTTTATGACAAAGTTCCTGCACCGATCTATTGCACCGGCGTGACGAAGGCGATGATTATCAATTTCGCAAAGCACACCGGCAAAGACATCTCGAAGTTCGACTGGAACATCGTCCCTCCGACTTCTAGCGTCACCGTCGCGAAGAGGAAGATAGAGTTCTTCCACACGGCGCACAACATCGCCGATTCTTGCGGCGTGGCCATTCATACCGACAAGGGGAACATCATCTACACCGACGACTTTGTCATCGAGAACAACGCCACCCCGTCTTTCCTCTTCGACTCAAGAGCGGTGGGTAAGATCGCGGAAGAGCCCACCCTTCTTTTGATGACCGAGTCGCTTTACGCCTCGAAAAGTGGCTATACCGCGCCTAATTACCGCCTTTTGCCTCTCCTTCAGCAGGACTTCAAGGCTTCTAGCGGCAGGATCTTCGTCTCCCTTTTCTCGAACAACCTCTTCAACATCGGCGAGATCGTGAACCTCGCGATCGAATGCAACAAGAAGATCATCCCTTACGACAGTTTGGCCCAGGAGGTGCTGGACACCATGCAGGCGAGCGGGCAGGTCAACATCCCCCCTTCCTGCAAGGCGAGCATCGACAGTTTATTGCGCCTTAAAGACAACGACATCGTCGTCATCATGACCGCCTTCGGGGCGAAGCTGTTCCGCCGCATCGCGCTTCTAGCCTCGGGCGAGAACGAGGACAAGAGAGTGAAGCTCGGCGAGAAGGACACCTTCTTCTGGTGCTCTCCGAGCGATGACAACACCGAGCTTGAGTACACCGACGCCATCGATGAGCTCTACCGCACGGGCTGCAAGGTCATCAACATCAACAAGAAATCTTTCCTCAAGATGCATGCCTGCCAAGAGGACATCAAGACGATGATCTCGCTTCTCCGCCCGAAGTACTATCTCCCCGTGAGGGGCCTCTACAAGGACCTTCTCGCGAACTGCATGGTGGCTTTGGGGATGGGAGTGGGGCTTAACCACGCCAACGTCTTCCTCGTGGAGAACGGCGTCAGCGTTCTGATCGACGAGAAAGGCGCCAGAATCTTCGACGAGAAGATCCCTCACGGCGACATCATGATCGACGGCGAGGGAGTAGGGGACGTCAGCGAGACGGTCCTCGAAGACCGACAGAAGCTCTCCGAAGGCGTGGTGATCCTCGCGATCACGGTCTCCAAAAGCAAGCGGGTCATCGTCGCCGGCCCCGACATCCAGATGAGGGGCTTCGTCTACGCCAAAGACGCCGACATCATTCAGCGCGACGCGAGCAAGGTTTTTCTCACCACCGTTCAGGAATACCTCCAGAAAGCCGACGTCAATTTGGAGGAGATGAGGCAAAACGTCTACGAGAAGTGCCTTCGCACCATAAGACGCCAGACCGGCAGGGAGCCGATGGTCTTGCCTCTTATCATCGAGATACCCTGATGCATGGCAGCCTGAAAAACGGCTGCTTTTTAGAATGAGCCGTTTTCCTTTTGGGGAGGGCCTTCCCCTTGGAAAAAGGCGAAGAGCCTTAAGAAAACCAAAAGATGGTCCATGGCCTTTTGAAGCGGAAAGAAGCGAGAAATTCCTTAAAAAATGTTGGACGCGGGGATGATTAACCAAACTTCTTTGTCTTATAATAAAGTTTGCTATGAAAAAGAAAAACGACGCTAGATACAACAAAGGGCTGCTGAGGGGGGCAACTGGGATTCTCCTCTTCCTTCTTTGCCTTCTGATCGCCTTGTCTCCTTCCACCCATCTCCATCTCCTTTCTTACCCCCTCATCGCCTCGCTAGGCTACGTCGGCTATTATGGCTTGCTTTTGCTCGGCGCTTTCTTCGGCGTCCTTCTTCCCTTCTGGGGGAAGATCCATCACCCGAAGGCCAGGAATTACGTCGCCTACGGCCTCCTTTTGCTAGGGGGCATCGTCCTTTCTAGCGATTTGGGGATGCAGGGGAAAGAGGATCCTTTCGACGCCTCCTTGTTCCTAGAGGCCTTGCAGGAAGGCTACGCGAGCAAGAGCCTTTCTCTATTGGGCGACCCTAGGCTTCTCGGGGGCATCGCCGGCTATGAGCTTTCTGGTCTGCTAAACCTCGCGGGGCGCTATCTCGTGATCCTCGCCTCCTCCTTGGTGCTATTCTCTTCTCTCCTTCTTTTCTTCTTCCCACTCCTGAAGAAAGCCCACCTTGCCCTCCGGGCGAAGCACGCGATAAAGAAAGCGAAGAGAAAAGAAGAGAAAGCCAGGATCGGCGACTCGCTCACCGTGGGGGAGGCAGATCCCGACTTCGCCTATCACAAGAGGGAGATCGAAACCTCAAGCGAAGAGGAGAAGGCCGCGATCCTCGAAAGGGAGAAGAAGTCCTTCGACGCCTGGTCCTTCCAACCCTCTTCCTCCTTGTCTTATTCCTCGCGCTCCGAGCTTCGCCAGCAAGAGGAGGGACCTTCTCTCCAAGAGGCCAACGCACCGCTGCAAAAAGAGAGCGCGAACATCAACACCTCTTTCCGCGGCGACGAGATTCAAGAGCCCGCCTTCGATTTCCTTCCTTCGCAAAGCGCCTCCCCTGAGGAAAAGGAGAGTGCGCCCATTAGCGAGGTCAAAGAAGAGGAAGCGCCCAGGGAGCGCTCCTTTGATTTCGCCCCCGATTCTTTTGTTTCTGTTCCCTCTTCGCCTAAGGCGGAAGCGCCTTTTGAGCCTGAAGAACCCCTCCCCTTGGAAGAGACTTCCGTTTCCGAAGACATGGAAGAGACAGCAAGCCCTTCTCCTTTCGCCCCCGACCCCTTGCCTAGCGAGAGTGAGGCCTCCTTCCCCCCAAAGGAAGAAGCGCCTTCTCCCGCCCCTCTTTCCTCAGCCTCTTCGCCTTCCTTAACCCCGCAAGAGGCCCCGAAAGAAGAGCCCGTCAACAAAGAGGATCTCCCCGCGATTAAGCTGCCCACCTACGTTTTCCCGGACATTTCAATGCTTGACGAGCCTAAAGTCAACGAGGAATCGATGGCGCTAGCCACCGCTCAGGCGGAGCAAGACGTGAGGGTCATGAACGATACCCTTGTCTCCCTCCATGCCGGGGCGAAGGTCACTTCCTTCAAGATCGGGCCCTCCGTCACGCGCTATGACGTCGAGCTCGATCCCGGCGTCTCCGTCACCTCGATCGGCAGGTTCGAGTCGGATATCTCGCGCTGCCTCGCCGGGCGCCCCGCCCGCTTCGTCCCCATCGTGCAGGGAAGGACGACTTCGGCCTTTGAAATCGGAAACACCCAGAGGATGCCGGTTTGCTTCAAGGAGGTTTTCGCCGCCTTGCCAAATGGCCCTGAGGACAACATGGTCGTGCCTTTCGGGAAATCCATCGACGGCAACGTCGTATACGCCGACCTCTCCTCTTTCCCCCATATGCTCGTCGCCGGGACCACCGGCTCAGGCAAATCCATCTTCATCCACAGCATGCTCCTCACCCTTTTGATGAGGAATCGCCCCGAGGACCTGAAACTCATCATGGTCGACCCCAAGCAAGTCGAGTTCACCGCCTATGATGACATGCCGAACCTCCTTTGCCCGACTATCGTGAGCGCGGAGAAAGCCAACGTCGCCTTCCAGAAGCTCGCCGACCTCATGGACTGCCGCTTCGAATTGCTCCGCAAGGCCAAAGTCAGGGACATCCGCAGCTACAACAGCTTCTATGCGCCCAAAAACAACAAGAGAAGGCTTCCTTTCATCGTCGTCGTGGTCGATGAGTTCGCCGATCTCGCCGGGCAATGCAAAGACGTCGCCGAGCCCATTCAGCGTTTGGGGCAGAAAGGGCGCGCCTGCGGCATCCACATGATCATCGCCACCCAGCGCCCGGACGCGAACACGATCTCCGGTACCATCAAATCGAATCTTCCGACGACCGTCTGCCTTATGGTCAAAAACTCGATCGACTCGAACGTCGTCCTGCACGCCAAAGGGGGCGAGTCGCTTTTAGACCACGGCGACATGCTCATCGAGTGCCCGAAGCTAGGCAGGAACCTAATCCGCGCCCAGGGGGCGATGGTGGGGGAATACACCGAGCTGCTGAGGGTTCCTGATTTTATCCGCTCGCAGATGAGGCCGATCTACGACCCCGAGTTCCTCAACCTTGAGCCCGAGCAGCAAAGCGATGCCGCCGCCGCGATGGTCGAGGTGCCTAGCGGCGCCGCCATGAAGGGGATGGCCGACGAAGAGAAATACCAGACCATCAAAAGCGTCATCATGCAGCAGGAATCGACCTCGATCAGCCAGATCCAGCGCAATTTCGGCGTGGGCTTTCCTAGGGCGGGCAAGATCATCGCGCGCCTTCAAAGCGAAGGCATTGTCGCGAAAGTCAGCGACGCCCCAGGCTCCAGCAAGGGGCTTAAGGTCCTCGTTCACATCGACCCGAACGAAGGGGCGGTGGATAACGGCGACACGCCTGGCTCTTTGTCTAGCGCCAGTATCTCCTATACCGAAGACTAACCTTTTATGAAAGATACCCTCGTCAGCGCCAAACTTATCTCGTGGAGACTCATCCGTCTCACCGTCTTCACCTCCCTTCCCCGCATCAGCCTAAAGGCCTCCCTTTACCAAGACCAAAGCAAGAAAATCCCCATGAAGGAAGAGAGAGCGAACTCCCTCACGAGCCTTTTCATCGTGGACTATTCCTTGGAGGAAGACTTGGAGCTAGGGCATGCCTACGAGGTGCTCATCGAGAATTACGGGACGGTTCCTCTGTGCGTCAACGACGCGAGCCTCCTCCCTGATTTCGATGAGAAATTCGCTTACGACGGGGATGATTTGGGGGCGAATTACTCCAAGAAAGCCACCCGTTTCTCCCTCTGGGCGCCTTTGGCCTCCTCTTGCTTCCTGAAGTGGAAAGACAAGGAGGAGGATAATTGGCAGATCCTCCCGATGTCGCGCTCCCCAAAAGGCGTCTACCGCGCCTCTTTGCCGGGCGACCACGCGGGGGCGAGATACCTTTACCTTGTCTGCAATAGCGGGGTCTTAAACGAAACAAGCGACATTTACGCCAAAGCCTCGACCGCTAACGGCGAGTGCTCCGTCGTGATCAATCTGGAGAAATACCGCATCGATCTAGAGAAAAACTCGCTCCCCGTCTTGATCTCCCCAACCGACGCGATCATCTATGAGGGGCATGTGAGGGACCTCACCATCGACTCCCACACCGACATCGTGAGGAAAGGCACCTTCCTCGGCCTTTGCGAGAAGGGGAGGAAGAGCGAAGGGGGGCATCCGGCGGGATTCGACTATATCCGCGGCTTAGGCATCACCCATCTGCAGCTGCTCCCGATCTACGATTACAAAACCGTCGATGAGCTACATCCCGAGTCGGGGTACAACTGGGGCTACGACCCGGCGCAGTACTTCGTGCCCGAAGGGAACTTCGCCTCCTTGCCAAGCGACCCTTATTCGAGGATCCGCGACCTCAAGACGATGGTAAGAGCCTACCACGAGGCGGGTGTGCGCATCGTGATGGACGTGGTCTTCAATCACGTCTACGGCTTTGAGAACGGCACTTTCCAACGCACGGTGCCGAACTATTATTTCCGCCAGACCTATAACGGTAAATTCGCTTCGACGAGCGGGTGCGGGAACGATCTCGCCTCGGAAAGGGCGATGGTTCGGAAACTCATCCTCGACGCCTGCTCCTATTGGATCGACGAATATGGGATCGACGGCTTCCGCTTTGATCTAATGGGGATCCTCGACGTGGACACGCTGAACGCTGTTGCGCGCCTTGCAAAGGCCAAAGATCCATCCTTCATTCTTTACGGCGAAGGATGGAACATGGGCGGAGAGACTCGCCTTCCTCTTGGTCATATGGGCAATTTCGCCCTGCTGAAGGATTTCGGCTTCTTCAACGATTTCTACCGCGAGACCGTGAAAAAGGTCTTCGCGGGGGACGATTATCTTAAAAACGACGCGAAATACGTCTTCGCCTCAAGCTGCGTGAATTTCTTCCATTCGCCGAAGTTCTTGGATGCGAGGCAGACGATCAATTACATCGAATGCCACGACAACGGGACGTATTACGATTATCTTTCCAAACGCCATCCCGATTGGAGCGAGGAGCTTAAGCTCGACGCCGTCTCTGGGGCGAATGCTTTCGTCGCCCTCTCCTTCGGCGTCCCTTTCTTCCATGCCGGGGAAGAGATCGCCATGAGCAAGTGGGGCGAGGACAACACCTACAACAAAGGGGACCATTTCAACAAATTCTCCTACCGCCTCCTCGACGAAAGGTATTGGATGGCGGACAAATTCAGGGAAGTTTTATCTCTTCGCAAAAAAATGAGGATCCTCCATTCCTATGACCCGACCTACATCGATTGGAACGTCGACATCGGGGAAATCGGCCCTTGCATCCAAGTCAGTTTCCTCGATCCTAACAGCGATGAGAGCAAGAAAGGCGAAACTCTTTTCTACAACCTCTCCGAAATCGGCTATCATATGGGCAAGAGGGACGCGAAGTGCGCCCTTACCACAGGCTACGGCCAAGTCGATCTACGGAGCGAATGTTTCGTCCCCGCATTCTCGCTCCTCTATCTCGAAGACTGATCTTACTGGGGGCAGCAATTTCGTCTCTATAGATCATTTTTGGAGGAAAGCAGTTATGCTAACGAGCGTCTGCGTTACCGGTCGCTTAGGCGACTTGGTCGAGCCGAACATCCGCTACGTCGAAGTCGAGAACCCCTTCGGGACCTACGATGGGAAAAACAAGGTCGTGATGGTCCCCGTCCACAGTTCCCTTGGAAAATCGACGACCTTCTTCAAAGCCGCGAACGGGGCTTCCGTCATCGTCAAAGGAAGACTTGAAAGATACGGGAGCGTCGGGCTTTGCGTCCACAGCGAGATCGAGGAGATCCTCGATTTCAGAAAAGAATAGGCCGAATAAGTTTTTCCTCTTATTGGACATGCGCCGTTGTAAAATAAAGCCCATGTCCAATAAGAAAAGCAAAAAATCCCGAGTCGCCCTTGGAAAATGGCTGCGACTCCTCTCCACCTTCGGGGTGAGGCTCATTTTCTCTTACCTTTTTTGGCTCGCCCGCTACGCAAGGCATCCCGAGAAGCATCCCATCGAGCTTCGCTACAAAAAGATCAGGGGACTTTCCACGGATCTTTGCTCCAAACTCCATATCGACATCAAAGCGGAGGGGAAGGAGCAGATCGATTCCCTTTCGGGAAGCAACCTGATCGTCATGAATCATCTTTCGGTGATGGACATCGTGCTTCTAATCGCTTATTCGGAAAAGCCGCTGATCTTCATCGCGAAAAAAGAAGTGGAGCAGATGCCTTTCGTGGGGAAATGCCTAAAGGCCATCGATGGTTATTTTCTTGACCGCGAGGACCCGAAGCAAGCCGTGCGTCTTTTCATGAAAGTCGGCAAGCAGCTTAGGGAAAAAGGAGGAAACGTGGTCGTTTATCCGGAAGGCACTCGCCTGAAGGAGCCTTTTCTCCCGACCCAGAAATTCCATGCGGGGACTTTCAAACTCGTCGAATGGGGCCACGCGAATTTGCTCCGCGTCGCCTCTTTCGGCACGTTTCGCCCTCTAAGCAAAAGCGAAAACGAGCCTTCCTTCCCCTTCGAGATCACTTTCTTCCCTCTGCTGAGATACGAGGACATGAAAGGCAAGTCCACCCAAGAGCTTGCCGAGGAATCGCGTGACCTCATCGCCAAGGAAGTCGCCTCTTTCCAGGAATACGACAAGGAATTCTACGCGAAAGGGCTCAACAAAAAGAAAGCTGGCAAGTGGGCGATATGAGAAACGATTTCGACCGTGGCAACGAGGAGCTGAAGAATCAGAAAGACCCTGGGGAGAGCTTGCTCCGCACGATGGGGACCTCTTCGATCGTCTCGAGTTTCATCTCCATTTTAGGGACTTTCTATATCCTTTTTAAGGGCTCCTTTTCGCTGCCTTATTGGCTTTCTTTCATGATTCCCTACGGGGTGATGGTTCTTTTCTCGATGCTCCTTGGCTTTTTTGCGATTTTCCAAAAAGACGCGGGGAGATATTCGCTTTACACGATTCTAGGCTGCGTCTACGGGGGCTTGCTTTGCCTCTCTTTCATCCCAAGCGGCATCTTCCTCGGGAACTGGTCGATTGCCATTGCGATCGGGGTCATCGGGGGATGCGTCTTCGCGATCGCCTTATTGACCTATCTTCAGCTCCGCGAGAAGGCTAAATGAATTTGTAGTTTCTTCTTAAGCCCTTGGGGTAGCGGTTTTTCATTTGGCCTTGGGCCATTTTGAAGAAGCCCAGCCCCTTTTTTGAATACGAAGCGAGGTAGTAGCCGTCTTCTAAACGCTGAGGGAAAGTCTCTCCTTTTAAGTAAGAGAGGGCCTCTTTTTCGCTTAGCTCCACCTGGAAGGCGGGGGAGAGATAGTGACTTAAGGCGTGATCGGGCTCCTTAAAAGGGGAAGAAGCGACTTTCAAGCCGATTCGCAGGGTGAAAAGCTCGTCCGTGGGAACGAAGAAAGGCAAGGACCATAAGGCGTCTTTAGTTTCGAAGTTATACCGTCCCTCTAAACCAAAGAAAGAGAAATAGTCTTCGTGGGCGGTTTTCTTCTTGTGAGAAGGGGGGTTAGGCGCAGCCTCCCCCTCTTTCTCCAAAAGGCAGAAGAACTGCCCTTCGCCAGGGTAGAGAGAAGGGAAAAGATAAACCGCTTCCGGGATCGTCTCGCCATGGAAATAGCCCGTTTGCTCCTCGGCGCTTTTCGGATGGATGTCGGCGTGTTTTTTGAGGAAAGAGGCGAGCACTCCCTCATCTTCCTCATAGCAAAAGGAGCAGGTCGCGTAGACGAGCCTTCCGCCTGGCCTAAGCATCGAGTAGGCCTCTTCCAAAAGCTCGCTTTGAAGCTCGACGCAGCGGGCCATCTTCGAAGGCGACCATTCTTCTTTCGCCTGGGCGTTCTTGCGGGCCATCGCGCTTCCAGAGCAAGGCGCGTCGAGCAGAACGCAATCGAAAAAGAAGGCGTAATACGGAGATTTTTTTGCGAAATCGTCATTGCTGACGACCACGTTCCCTAACCCCATCCTTTCCACGTTCGAGGAGAGCTCCTTGGCTCTAGAAAGGG
>CAVKPZ010000040.1:0-17204 GCA_963658395.1 Lachnospiraceae bacterium
ACTCCGCCATCCAATCCTGGCGCTTCTTCACGTAAAGGAGCCAGTTCGCGTCGCTCCAGTCCTCTTTTTCCGGAAGGTCCTTTCCGGTTTCCTTTTTGTAACGCGCTTTGCAAGAAGGGCAATGGCAGGGGACTTCCCAGTAAGGCATGTCGTAGAAGATACCGTCTAAAGAGACGAAGTAGCGGGCCAATTCTGAAATGTTGTCGCGGAGGAACATTCGGTATTCTTCGTTATTTGGGCAGCAAAGCCCGTACCGTTGGCCTTTCTCTTGCCAGGTCGCCCCGTCTTCGAAGCGCATCTGCCAGTCCGGATGAGCTTCCGCGGCGAAGTTATTAAAGATCAGGCTGTAGTAGCCAACGACTTTCATGCCTCGTTCCTTGCAAAGCGAAATCAAGCGCTTTATGGCGTTGTTCTCACCTTCCATGGCTTTGTGGGTCCTAGCGACAGAGGTTGGGAAATTGCAAAGCCCCGTATGTGACTGAAGATAGATCATCGGGCTTTGGATGTGGGCTTTTTCTAAGCAATCGCAGTAATGCTTTTCGTCGAATTCCGACAAATATAGGGGATCATCGTCTGCGATGTGCATGTCCGTCAGCTGCCTTCTGTAAATTCCTTTGTACCACTTGCTCATATTGTCTCCTAAGAAGCAATGACGACTTGTGCGCCTCATTCCTCGGTGGGGAGATCGGGGTTTTCCGCGAAATGCTTGAGCATGACGAGGCTCTCCGTTTTGCTTTCGTTAGTGATCTGAATGCCTTTTTTAGCGGAGTCTTCGCTGACGAAGAACTCGTCGTTCGTGAGCTCCCCATAGCGGATCAGGGTCGGGGCTTCGATGCTCCACTTCCCGAATTTCCCATGTCCCTCGATGAGGATGAACCCGTAGGCGGCGTTGTCTTTCAAAGTTACGGTTTGCCCGGGATAGACGGTGAGCCTCTTCGCACAGACGAGCTTGGACTTGTAGCAGATCCATTCCTCTTTGTAACGCTCGTCGCCCCTCGCTAGCTTCGGGCGCATGAAGTGGTGTTTTTTGAATTCCGGATCGACGTTGACTGGCCAATCGATGACCTCCAGCAAATAGTCGTAATTCCCTAGCTCTTCTTTGGGACAGTTCTTCCAAAGAAGGCTTTCGTTCACGCAGTGCCCGCCCAAAAGGACGGATTGGTACATGGCGTAAACATCGGAGGCGAACTGCGGCTCATAGGTGCAAAGGCTCGCGGGAGCGTGCAAAGTTCCCGGAGGGACGTCCCAGCCTGTGTCTAACTCGATGCTATAAGCCTGCGAAAGATCGAGGATGTGGTTGTCGCCTTTTGGGAATCTTTCAAGGCATGCCTTGACCTCTTCCTTCGTGCAATCGGGCTTGAGGCCGAAGAAGGTATAGGGGAACTCTCCTCCGTGATTGTTCATCTGAGAAGGGAAAAAGTACATCTCTGGCTTCCCGCTGCTACCCACGCGCTTAGCGTGCTCGTCCCTGTGATGAATGTGGTGGGGGAGGGGCCCGGCGTTATCGAAGAACTTCGAGAACATCGGCCATTTATGGTATTTGTTCCATAGGGCTTCCCCGATGATCTCCCCTTTTAGTTCCTCAACGATGTCGCGAAGCAGCATCTTGCTCTTCCCATCGGCGGAAACGACGTAAGAAAGTCCTTCGTCATCAGGGGTTCCCGGCCCGTTTTCGGCCCAAGTGGTCGAGGCGAACCACCGTTCGTCGATCCCCCCTTTCTCTAGGCCCAGGACGTAATAGTCATCGGGATGAAGCTTGATTCTTTTGCCTGGCCGGCAAAAGCTCCTCGCCACCCAAGTGGGCTTAAGACGCAACACGCCATTCCCTTCGATCAGAAAGTCTTTCGCTGTCATAAGTAATTTCCTTTGCTGAATTATAGCAAAGTGTTTCCGGAGGTCTCTTTTTTCCTTGCGGATGGTCGTTTTCCGCAAATTGAGGCACCGCAAAAAGACATGGCGGCAATTAAATCCCTCTCTCGTTTTCGCTGGCTCCTCCTTAAAGTGATAAGGGCAAAACAAAAACTATCAAACGGTAAAAATCTTCTTGCCTTCCTTTCAGTCTGGGATTGAAGAAGGAACTTTATAACTAGACGGATCAATTCAAATCGCGGAACATGTCGTCCAAAGTAAACGCGTGCACCTTATCGCCTTCGGATAAAACCATCTCGTCGAATCCCGATTTAGAGAAAAGATAATAATCGCGGCGCGAATATCCTTCGAAGATTGAGGCGTTTTCCTTGAGATGTTCTAACATCTCCGGCGAAAAGATCTTGTTGCGGTATTTGCATTCAAGGACAAGCAGATGATCACTGTTTTTTCCCAAGCCCTTCGCCAGGCCATCGAGTTCTATGGAACGGCCTAGTTTCGAGTTGTTCACCTTGTAGTTCCGGATTGGCTCATAATAGCAAGGGAGAAGCCCTTTTGCGTTCTGCTCGGTGAGGTAAGCGATTGCGACATCCTCAAACCCGTGCGCGATGAAATCGTCGATGCCCTCTTTTGATTCCTCGTAGATTGCCTCTCCTAAGCCCAAAGCTATTCCTTCCTTATGTTCAAAGACAAACCTATACCAGAAGCGGATGAGATTGTCAGAGATTTCGTAATAGTTCAGTTTCTGGCTCCTACTGAAAGCCTCCCTTTTTTCGATGGTCTCGTTGTCGACGAGCCTCGGGAGATAGGCGGCGACGTGGTTCTCGCTTTTGTCTAGGCAGGAGGCGATGTCCTTGTTCGTGCGCCTGCGGTTAGCGATGGCCTTCAAAATGGCGTTGTAGGTCCCTTGGCCGGTCACCGAGGAGGGTAGGATCTGGTTTGGCGCATCGGCGAGGTTGCCGTATTTGCCGAAAAGGAGCCTTTTGATGTTCTCCTCGAAGGTCTCGCTTTTGTCAATCATCTCAAGATAGAAAGGGCATCCACCAAAAACGGAAAGGTATTTAGTCTTCTCATCGCTACTTAGCCCATCTAGGAAAGAGACGGCGTCAGAGAAAGGCATCTTCGTGACATGCATCTTGAATGTGCTTCTTTGGAAAAGGGGGCCTCTCTTGTCTTTTAGGATTTCCTTCATAAAGGAGATATTGCTGCCGGAGAGCAATAATTTGATCCTCGTCGCCTTGAATTTATTGTCGATGCAGTATTGGAGTTCGGAGAGGAAGCCTTTGTCCGCGTTCGCGATATAGGCGATCTCGTCGAAGATGATGATGAGAGCTTTCCCGTCCGCAAATTTGATGAGCTGGTCGAAAGCGTCGGAGAAAGTCGGGTAAACGACTTCGTAAGGGATGCCAAGCATCTTGTTCACAAAGCGGGAGAAGGTCGTGCGGTTATCAATCTCGCTTGATTCAAGGGCTTGGAAATAGAGGGCCTCTCTATCTTTGATGGATTCCTTGATGATGGAGGTCTTGCCGATCCTTCTAGCGCCGTAGATCACACCAAACTCGAAATGATCTGATTCATATCTCGATTTCAGTTCGTACAATTCGTTTCTTCTTCCGATAAACATTGCTGTTCTTCTTTAACAAATATTCTTTTGTCAAACGTTGCTTTGTTAATATTTTAGTCTCTATAAATCTCAAGTCAAGGCAGCTTTCAGAAATTGGGCCGACGATATAGACGCGAAAAATTTTATTCACTCGTAGGTTAATGATCTTGGAGTTAATAATGCGCTTATGGGAGAGGATAGAAAGTTATTCAGTTATCCAGATTATCTGGCGCGAATCTTTAGGCCGAACTGCTACAGATTTTGCATAAGTTAATCTATGGTTCGATTCGCTTTTCACTTTTTATTACCAACCTTTATCGCCAACTAAACCCTATTTATAGGTTGGTAATAAAAGCGTTGTGAGATATAAGGTCGCGTTTCGCGAGCGCAAGTAACAAGAAAAGGCCGGCATCTCGCTGACCTCGGGTTTACGATGGTGCAGGCAATATGACTCGAACCTGCACGGAGTTACCCAATAGACCCTAAGGATAAAGCATTGGACTGAAAAAGACTGCAAAACCCGCAGTTTCCCCGCAAAATGTGTTGTTTTGCTGAAGATGAATAGTTCTACCTCATCTTCTCCGTCAATTTGACCGGGTTCAAGTCAGGATACATGTTAATGATTCTCAGAAGATGCGTCTCCATGTCTCCGAGTTTATCGTCCTTAATGGCCGGGCCACCACTTTTTACTGCGTCATTTACTGCGTCACCATGATTAAGGCTTGGCAAGGCGAGAACGAAAAATGCAATCTAGCTGGTAGAACTATGATTACGAAAATCTAGATAAATTTAGAATATTATTTCTTAAGGCAGAAGAGAATGTCGCTAGCTTTTGGAAAAACGAAGCGCTTATTTTTTCCTGCCGGCTAGTCAATTAACAAACTCTTTGAAAATATTTTCTCATATTCCAGCCAGCGGAAAAGCGTAGATGCCTTCGCTAAGAGGATAAACGACATCGGTGTTACATATAATTCCCGACGTGCCTAAAGAGTATCTTGTGTTCTCTACGCATTTAAATCCACCAACGGCAGACATATTGAAAGCGATCCCTGATTTGCATTCCACGCGGTGAAGAAGCCCTTCTTCGAGGATAATCAAGTCAATTTCGTTCATCTTGCTATCCCTATAGTAATAAAAATTAGGGTTCTTCCCGTTGTTAAAATAAGACTTTCTAATCTCATTGATGATATATGTCTCGACAAAACCTCCGCTAAGGAAGCTAGACTGCAGCATTTTTGGAGATGAAACCCTAGCAAGATATGAGGCAAGGCCAGTATCCGAAAAATAGACTTTCGGCCTTTTGACGACTCTCTTCTTAATGGATGTTTCATTATAAGGCTCGAGCAAATAGATGATATCGCCTGCCAGCAATACGGAGACCCAGGATTTTATCGTTTTCGTATCAACGCCAACGCCATTCGAAATATTGTCGTATATAAGTTCTTGGCCGGTGAGCGAGGCGAGAAGCTCCATAAATCTTCTAAAAGCAAATTTATCCTTGACGTTCACGATCTGGCAGACATCCCGTTCAATGTATGTTTCGACGTAATCGGCATAGAACATATCAGGCGATAGTAATTCGTTAGAATGCAATTCTGGGTAAAAACCTTTTACGATATTTTGAAAGAGCTCATCAACGCTCATGGGATTTTGCTTAGCTCTATCATTGATTCTCTGTATATCGAAACCGAACTTTGGCTCCTCTCTGCCAAGAACCTCGTTTCTTGAAAGCGGTGCCATGTGGATGATTGTCACTCTTCCTGACATCGATTCAGAAACGTTCTTCATAAGGTTATACATTTGAGAACCCGTAAGAATGTACATCCCGTAGTTTTTTGCATTAACCATCTTTTCGTTATTTACTATTTCCTCAATAGCGGCAAAAAGCCCTGGGGCCCTTTGAACTTCATCGATGATTAAAGGCCACCCATGAGTCTGCAAAAACATCTGAGGATCTTTTGTGGCAACTTCAAGCTCCCTAGAATTGTCCAAGGAAACGTAGGAAAATCCCTTTTGTATAAACAATTGGGCTAGCGTTGATTTTCCCACTTGCCTCGCGCCAGTTATGAGGACTATTGGCCTGCATTTTACCGCCAATTCAATATGTTTCAAAATTGTTCTGTTTATCATAATTTCCTCTGCAAATATAATATTAGTGCAAAATATGGAATTCAATTCTTTTTTTGTCCTCTTATTTTTTAAACTCACTCGCAAGCAAGCCAGGAATAATGAAAGCGCAAAGCATCGAAGCAGAAAGCAAAGGATACGCAATTGGTCAATGTTCTGCGAATCCGGGAATTTTCAAAGGAAAAGAGTTAGCAAACCGCCAACTCTAATTTTTCGATGGTGCGGGCAACAGGACTCGAACCTGCACGGAATTACCCAATAGATTCTAAGGATAAAGTCCGCGGCTAAAAAAGGCTGTAAAACTCCCCGTTTCCATGCAAATTGTGGCGTTTTGCTGAAGATGGATAAAGTCGTCCGCAGCAAAAAACAGCATATAAATGCACATGGCTGAAGAGCGGTTTGCGGACGAAATGTGGACGAGATTTATAATATCTATTCTCTATTCGCCCGCGGATTCACGGGCAAAAATAATGATAGGGTTTAGAGAGCGGCAAAGATCGACCTCGCAGTAGTTTCCATTAAGTTTCGTCATACCAGGCGATTACGTCTTGAACCTCCCAAAAGGATTTCCCGTCGAATATCTTCGCCTTAAGGAAATCCGCTTTCACGTCCTCCTCACCATAACCCCAAATTTCGAAAATGATCTCGTCGTCCTTCCCGTTGTCGATGCGCTTCGTGTAGACGTCATCCACGACTTCTGAAGGGTATTTGCGAACATAGAAATACATGGGCTTTTCTTTCTTGAGATCCCACCATCCCTCACACCAATAGGTGAAGCCGTTCAGATAAAGCGTTGCCTCGTTGAACCATCCGGTATCTAGGAATTGCTCCAAATTAGCATTTATCATACAAATTAAACTCCTTTAGGTATTTAGCGTATTTTTCCTTGATTTCTCCCGTCATTCTGGCAGCGTCTGCTCTCGTCAATCCGTTGTAGGTGTGATGGTGGACAATCGGATCTTTATTACCGTGGTTCAGCTTCGGTTCCCCATGATAGGCGATTTCCAAAATAGGGTTCCCATTGGAATCGTAAAATCTCATTTCGTGTAAAGTGCCATTCTTCTTTAGCTTCGCATAAACCGAATTGGGCGAATGCGAATAATCCGGCAAAGAATGGTTGCGCCCATTCCCCTTCAGTATTTTTACTCCGTTCTCAGTTACGGACTCGGTTGAATATTCGTCCGTAGTGACGTGGCCGTTTTTTGCTTTGCTTCCTCTGGATGCCATCTTATTTTGCCTCCGTAAAATCCCAGTTGAACAATTTCGCTTGCCAAAAGTCCTGCTTCGAGTCGAAGTTTCCGAATGATTGGTCGTATTCCACGTAGCATATGTCCCCACCCATTCCGTTCAGTCGTTTGCCTACGCAAATGACCTGCGAGTCGGGGAACTTTTTCCTCATTTCGTTGTAGCCTAGAAGAAAGTCTGTTTTTGATCCGTCATTGCAGACTCCAAGTGTTGATATCATTAGCGGTGTGCCATTTTCAATTCCGGCAAAACATACATCGTATGTATTCGGTTTCACCCAGCCGACGGTCACAAACACCCTGTCATATCCATTCATTTGCAGCCAGACACCTGACCAGCGGTTCTTGAAGGTGGCGTCTATGATTTGCGCGCGCTGCATTTCTTCGTGCATGCTGATATCGAGGGTTGAAGCAGCATAGCACTTTGTCATTTTCCCTAAAGCGAGGAATGGGTTTTGATAGAGTCTGTTGAGTTCGCTGTCGAACTTGAAACAATGTGCTATTTTGCGGTCCAAGTTTTTGGCGGTCTTGTTTATGTTTGAGACATTGATTAGCCATTTTCCGTTATTGATGTCGGAGATATCCATGGCGCTTTTCTTGACAAAAGGTATTCCCTCTATGTCTTTTGGCCAGCCGCTTGGGATGGGTCTAATAATCTTAACATAATATTTGTTACTGTATATCGGCATTGTTATAGCCTCCTTTATTTTGTTGATTTTCATTAGCGCCAGGGCTATAACAAGAACTGCTTACGGAACTGTCATAGTTCTGAGTGGCGTCGCCCTCCCCAGAGCGGCGTCCTTTTTTTGCGTTTTCTAAAAACCAATCGATAAAATTGCTTTCATATTTGAATAGGGAATTACCGTGTTTCTCTACTCTATTATTTTTTGCTTTCAAGGCATTGTAAGCCGCAGATTTCGTGAGCCTGAATTTTCGCCGAATTTCGTAGTTAGTTTCATATTTTCCGACTATAAGAAGGGGCATTGGCGCAAGAAGAAACCTCGCGAAATGTTCTGCTTCGCTCTCCTCGATATTGGTTGGATTTGTTTCCCGAAATATCACGTGCTTGATTTCATGGGCGATTGTGAAACGCACCCTCTCGTTGGAGATTATCGCCTTTTTGTCATCATTGTAATAGGCATATGCGACATACCCTTGTGGATCCGGCTTGTTTAAGATTATGGAAAAACCATCGCTGAGTTCGCCGTTTGAGACACTTGAGTTAATCTCGGAAAACGCCGATTCTTTTAGCGCAGAATAAGGTGTTAGTTTTATTCTTAGCCGCTCGCATAGTTTTTCCAAGTCAATCGGGAATTCGCCATCCGAGTAATCCATCAGAATCTGCAGCGCCGTTTTGTCTAGTTCATCATATCTGTTTGCCATAATTATTTGTCGATCAGCGCCATGATGATCTTCTTCTTTTGGTCTTCGGTTAGTTTTGATTTGTTTCTGGTGACAAGGCTATAAGTCTGCTCAAAAGCAGCATCTCTGCTTAACTGTGGAGCGATAGGCTGTGTCAGCGTGTTAACATCGACCTTGAAGGCGTTTGCAATGTTGATTAGAACATCCATCCTAGGCTGTGTAGATCCTTTCAAATATCTAGAAAGTGACGCTTCGGAGATACCTGATTTTTTTGATAGTTCTTTTTGATTGATGTTTTCTCTGATCATTAACTCTTTGACTCTCTCTTGGAATAGCGGCATAAAGTTTTGTCCTCCTCGAATGACTCTATTTTAGTATTGTGTTTTTGGAATTGCAATTCCATTTATGAAATTTAGAATTTTTATCGCCTCCCCCCGACACCACATAAAAAGAGTCAATATAGAGCCAGCTCATTGTTTCTAATGACACGGACGATTAAGGAATGCATGCGGATGGTTTATAGCGTCCGTTCTTTATTCGTCTGCTAATCAATTGTCAGTAAGCTATTGTCTTTAGGAACAACGCAGTCACCCGTTTTTTATAAATCGATGAGAAACCTTCGAAATGCGTTTTTTTCGTTGGAACCATTGGAATTTGGACAAGATTCCAACGCGAATTGAAGTTAACGGAGTTTTTGCTGCCGGTTTAAACTGCTCGTTACAAACCTTTATCATTCGGGATTTGCCCGTTACTCTTTAATAGCAGGAAGTCCATCGCCATTATGCGTTTAGGGAAGTTGCCATAAGTCGCTTTCAAAGACCACGTTTTCTCGCAAATAATCAAGCGTGATGGTCTGGCGCACAGCGCTCTATGAATGTAACCAGAAGCAAAATAAAAGGGCCAGCTCTCACTAACCCATTATCTCGATGGTGCGGGCAACAGGACTCGAACCTGCACGGAATTACCCAATAGATCCTAAGTCTATCGCGGCTACCATTACGCCATGCCCGCTTGTTATGTGACGGATAGACCGCCTGCGCATGATTATACTCTATTTGCTTTAATTATTAGGACTTTTTTATTTTTGGTCTTTCGTTTAGTGTTATGGATATGAAGATATGTGTTTTGGGCAGTGGCACTTGGGGCACGGCCATTTCTAATTTGTTAGGCGGATATGGGCATGAGGTGCGTTGCCTTTCTCATTTCGAAGATGAGGCTAGGGCATTAAACGAAACGCATAAGCACCCTAATCTTCCTCGCGCCGATATCTCTAAACGGGTGATTTTCTCGGCGGACTCCTCTTGGTGCGTTAGCGAAGCCGAGGTTATCGTTTTCGCCACCCCTTCCTCGTATATTCGAGAAACCGCTATGAAGATTAAAGAATATTATGGCGGACAATTGATAGTCGATCTTTCTAAAGGCATTGAAGAAGGCAGTTTGCTTACGACTTCCGAGATAATTGAGGATGTTCTTGGCGTCCCTAATGAAGTAGTGGCTCTTACTGGCCCTAGCCACGCGGAAGAGGTTTCGCTTGCTCTTCCGACTTGCATCGTGGCCGCTTCGCCGAATAAGGAAAACGCCAAACGGGTTCAGCGGATTTTTCATAGTGATATCTTTAGGGTTTATACAAATGAAGACCGCAAAGGATGCGAATTATGCGGCGCTTTTAAGAATATCATTGCCATCGCTTGTGGCATCTCGGATGGCTTAGGCTATGGCGATAACGCGAAAGCGGCCCTAATTACCCGCGGCGTTCACGAATTAAGCAAATTGGGGATGGCGATGGATTGCTCACCGACGACTTTCTCTGGTTTGGCGGGCGTGGGCGATTTGATCGTTACCTGCACCAGCGTGCATAGCCGCAATAATCGGGCCGGTCATTATATCGGTTCCGGCTTATCGGTGGAAAAAGCCATCGAAAAGGTGGGGATGGTAGTGGAAGGAATCAACGCCCTTCCCGCCGCCAAAGAGCTTTGCGACCGTCATCATATCGATATGCCGATTGTCTATGCCGTCTATCAAATCGTCTATGGCAAAAAGGATCCGCGATTAGTGTCTAACGCTTTATTGGGGCGCGACAAGAAAGACGAATTCTTTATTTAGCGAGCTTTTTCCCAATTAGGGCGTTCAAAAACCATAATAGCAAGCCTAGGGCATAGCTACCGATGATGAATAAAACGATTAGGAGGATGACGCGCCAAGGGGCGCCATCGCCTAAGAAGGAATACCAATCGTAATTGCCCAAGCTATCCGTCCAATGGACGTAGAAATTGGCGATATAGAAGATTCCATAGGCCAAAACAGGAAGAACGGAAACGAAAGCGAACCCTCTTTTTAATGGGGTTTGGTGCAGGAAAACGAGATAATTGACGATAGATAGAACGGGAGCGAATAGATGCAGAATGAGATTTGGCCCTTGGAACATATCGAAATAGCTGCCGCCTTGGGTGGCGGCCAAAGGCGCTAAGAAGAAGACGACCACAAGGAAGGTGATGTTGACGCTAGAGGCGCCTGACAAAGCCAAAGCCACCGCCCCAAGAAGGAAGCAGGTTCTTTTTCTTGGCGAAGGAAAGAAATCCATATATGGCTAAGATCAAGGCAATAAGCCCCATATAGAGGTTAGAAAGGACGGTGAAATAGCGAAGCGAGCCAATGCCAAGGGAAGCCAATTGCCCTTCGCCATAACCGACGAGCATCAAAATCCAGCCAATCAGCACCAAAACGAAGATCAAGGCGTTGATGATGGCGCCGATTAAGGTCATTTTGTTGTTTTTGCTCATATTAGAAAGCGAAATTGCCGTCTTTGAAAATCGCGATTTCCTTGCCGTTTGCGGCTATTCCGGTGATTGAAAGGTCTTTGGTACCGATCATGAAATCGACGTGGGAGAGGGATTCGTTGATGCCAAAGGAATGAAGCTCCTCTTCGCTATATTTCTCGAAGTCGGGATATAGTTGGGTGAATCCCCTTCCTAAAGCCAAGTGGCAAGCGGCGTTCTCGTCGTAGAGGGTGCTATAGAAGATGAGCCCGGTGTTATTGATGGGCGAATCGAAGGGCACGAGGGCGCATTCGCCTAGGTATGCGCTTCCTTCGTCTAGGGTGAAGATGCTTCGCAATAGCTCTTCCCCCTTTTCGGCGTGGCAATCGACGGCCTTGCCTTTTTCGAAACGGATCCAGAAATTATCGATCAATTGGCCTTGGTAGACGAGCGGTTTGGCGCTATAGACGATGCCCTCGGCTTCGCCTTTCATCGGGGAAGTGAAGCATTCCTCACTAGGGATATTCGGTTCGAAGCTAATGCCTTGGATGGTCTTTTCGCTGCCTCCTTCGAATTTGACGTTAGGGATGAGCCCTACGACGAAATCGGTGCCGTTTTGCGAGCGATAATGGAGTTTCTTCAGATTCATCGCATTGAGTTTGGCACATTTTTCTTTGAGGATGGCGTTATGTTTTTCCCAGTTCTCTATGCCATTGCCGTCATCCGCTCTAGCGGTTTTCAAAATGGCTTCCCATAAGGCGTTGACCGCTTGGGTTTTGGAGAGGTGAGGGAAGACCTTTTTGGCCCATTTGACGGTTGGGACGCCAGCGATGACCCATTGATATTTGTTTTCGCGGCGGACAATCAATTCCTTAGCTTTGGCGTAGCGCATGGCCTTGACTTGAGCCAATTTGTCCGCTTTAACGCCTTTTAAGCCGTCGGGATCCTCGCCATCCAAATAGATAAGGACGGGAAGCTTGTTGGTGCGGTATTCCTCTTGCCCGTATTCCTCTTCCGTCATCTCGCCTAAGTCTTTGGCTTTGGCATAGCGATAGCCGACGCGGTCGGTGACGGCGCTCGTCCAACTATAGGTGACGCGTTTAGCCCCCAATTTGTAACAGGCTTTGGCCACCAAGGCGGCGAATTCTTGTAATTCGACGTCCGCTTTAATAAGGACATATTGCCCTTTTTGAACGGCGCCTCCGGCCTTAGCGATAAGAAGGGCGTAATTCTCGATTAGTTTTTTGCTGATTTTAGCCATAATAAATACCTCGTTCGTATTCTACACTTTTAATGGTGGAGGAAAGAGAAGTTTCGACGTTGCAAGGTGTACTCAATAATAGTTTTAATTATCCTGCTATCTAACGTTTAGGAAGGAAAAATTTCCTTTCGTGGGCGATAAATAAGGGTGATGAATTACGCTCAATATACACTTTTTTGTTAAAGAAGCGGTTTGTAGCCATCTAAAAATACGTTTATTTATACTAAGGGTATAATAAAAGTATAATAAAAACCCATGATGGCAAAAAGTGACTTATTATCGATGTTTTTTGTTGTTTTTAACTTTTAAAAAAGAACTAGGAAAGGCTCTTATTTATACCGCTGGTATAATAAAAGTATAAATAAAACAGCCAAAGAAAGACTCACTCATTGGATGGCCAAGTTACGGCAAAGGATTGTGCCATCTCGTTACCTTGGCAGAGTGAACGGCGCGTTGGATTTCGCCTACGCAAATGGTGATGGTTACCATTTTCAACAATGGCCTCGCATAAAGAACGACTGTTAAATGGAAACGTTGTTATAACGCTAAAGCTGCCAAAACACTAAAGGAAAAGCCAAATTCCTCTCGTCATCTAGGAAATATGGCGATGATAGGCGCATGATTAAAAAGATATAGAAGGGTAAAACCTCGTTTGTTATGAATGTTGCCTTATGCCTAATATTCGGTTTCGTTATCCTCTAACGGCAGCGGTGATCAAGGCGATGATGGCGAATAGTAGTAGTGAGCCCTGATTGATTCCTATTAAGATCCAACATCTCTTGTCCAAAGAGGCTTTTTTCAAATAAAGCAGATACGCGATATATTGGCCAATACCGAGGAAAATGAAGCTGGCGATGAGAGAGCCGACCCCTAAAGCGGAGGTCAAAGCGAATCCGCTGCCGATATTGCCACCGGAGGCGGAAGACAAGATGGCGACGATAAAGAAAGTGATGAAGATAAGATAAATTGCCTGATCGAAGTGACTGGCTGGGGCGCCCGAGAATTCACCTGACGGATCTTTTTTATTCAGTAAGAAAATAAGCGACAGGGTAGCCAAGGAAATAACCACAATGAGGGAGATAGACAGGGCGATTTGATTGGGCAATTCGGTGATGGCTTGAGAAAGGGTTCCCGAATTGCACATAGGGGAGAAGAAGGTGAAGACGAAAAAGAAGACGGGGAAGCTCGCGCCATAATTCTGTATCCCCATAATGGTTAAAAAGGAAGAGGACCATTTTGGCATGCCGGCGATTAAGGCGACCCAAAGGCCAATAGAGGGAAGGAGTCCGCTTAAAACGACGTGGCCGGCTAATAGCAAGATGATGCTCGAAAGCGGGGAATTGCCTAGGCGGACTAAGAAAGAGGAAACGAAGAAATTGGCCGATAATAGCACCAATAGCGTCCCGTAAGCGGCCGTCAGCCATAAAGGATCAAGCAAACGGTCTTTGATATAGTCCTCGCTAGGCGCCGATATGGCGGCGTAACGGATGTAATAGATTCCCGATGGGAGCCAATAGGCCACAGTAAAGACGATAAGCAAGATACCTAGGGCCAAGAACATCCTCATTTTGCGTAATTTCAAAGGCGCGAAGGGCAAAGAATAATAGGTGTCAGCGCTCTTTTTGTTGAAGCGGTAGGATTCCACGAAGAGAGGTAACAGGCTCGAAAAGATGGTGGCGGCGACCACCAAGAACGTTAAAGCGGCTATCATCGCCCATGGGGCGGCTCCTGCATACCTTTCGCTATACCTGTAGGAATAGCAAGAAGTGGTCATCGAGACGATGAAGTAAGGGGTGATAAGCAAAAAGAAGGGGACGATGATAAGGGGAAGCCATTGCTTAAGCAAGTAGCGGAAATATTGTTTATTCATCTTTCTTGCCCTCGATTCTTTCCTTAGCCAAAAGCATTTGGGAGGCGAAGATCTCATCCGTTTCCAAGGGAATCCTTTCCAAAATGAGAGGGTTCTCTTTCTTTTGCAATTCCAAAATCTTCCCTTCGTCTTCAATGATGACGAAATTGGTGATTTGCCCAATGCGGCGGTAATTGATGACGTGGAAACCGTATTCCTCAAGCCTTTCCTTGCTTACCTCTTGTTTGAAGGCGGCTTGGTATTTGGTGAGCTTCGTGGAGAAATCCGTTTCGGCGCCTTGCTTTCCTAATTCTCCTTTGCTTAGCAGCACGAATTGATCGGCCATCCGCTCCAAGGAAGAGAGGTTATGGGAAGAGAGAAGAACGATCTTTCCTTCGGAGCCAAGTTCGATTAGCTCTTCTTTGATGACATTTAAAATCAAGGGATCTAGCCCATCGAAGCCTTCATCGATTAAGATGATGGGGCATTTGGAAGAAAGGGCCAAAATCAAGAAGGCCTGGCGGCGCATGCCTTTGGAGAAATTGCTTAGCCGTCTTTTGGCATCGAGGTTGGTTTTGGACAGCAATTTATTGAAGCGCTCCTCGTCAAAATCGTAAAAACACTTATAAAACCCCATTAATTCTTTGATGTTGGAGCCCGATGGGGTGAAAGGATCATCTGACAGAAAGAAGATTTTTTCCTTGGCTTCTTTGCTTTCGGGATCATCGCCATCGATGAGGATTTCCCCTTCGTCGCGGCGGATGACGCCGGCGATAAGCCGCAACAAAGTGCTTTTGCCCGCGCCGTTTTGACCCATTAGGCCGGTGATGCCAGTGCCCAAACGCAAAGTCAGATGGTTAATGGCCTTGATGTCGGAAAAGTTTTTGGTCAGCTCGTTAATCAAAATTTCCATGTGTTTAGGACCTCCTGGATCTCTTCTTTGCTATACCCGTTTTCCAAAAGGGGTTTGATGGTCTCGGCGATGATGGCTTTTTTGGATTTCTCCTTGGCGATTTTCGCGACATAGTAGCCTTTTTTGGGTTTGGAGATGACATAGCCGTCGTTGATAAGCTCGCTATAACTGCGGGCGGCGGTGTTGGGATTGACCGAATATGAGACGGCGATTTCCCTCACGGACGGCAAAGAATCGCCTTCATGATAGATGCCTAAATCGATGAGATGACGAAAATCGGCGGCGATTTTAAGGAATATCGGTTCGTTGCCGTGCATTCTTGCCTCCTGTATTAACTGTATTATATTGGCCACGATATGGCCTTGTCTATATTCTTATCCCAATCGTTACGATTTCGTTTAGAATAATTGCGAGGTTTTTTATGGACAAGCTGACTGTTATGACGATTCTTGGGACTAGACCCGAGATTATTCGCTTAAGTGAGGTAATCAAACGCTTGGATAAGGAATGCCATCACGTTTTGGTGCATACCGGACAGAATTACGATTATGAGCTTAATGGTGTCTTCTTTGAGGAGCTAGGGTTACGCAAACCCGACTATTTCCTATCGGCCGTTGGCAAGGATCTCGGCGAGACGATGGGCTTGATCATCGCTAAATCATACGATTTGATTCAGAAGGTCAACCCCGACGCGGTCTTGATTCTCGGCGACACCAATAGCGCTTTAAGCGCCATTGCCGCCAAAAGGCTCAAGAAGCCGATCTTCCATATGGAAGCGGGCAACCGTTGTTGGGATTGGAATGTGGCGGAGATGACCAACCGCACCATCGTCGACCATATTAGCGACATCAATCTCCCTTATAGCCAATACGCTTATAACAATCTGATGAAGGAGGGGTTACGGCCCGAACGGACCTTCGCTAGCGGCTCCCCGATGCTAGAAGTCATCAACGCCCATCGCGACGCGATCGAAAAAAGCAACATTCTCTCCTCTTTAGGTTTAAAGAAAGGCCAATATCTTTTAGTGAGCGCCCATCGGGAAGAGAACGTCGATATCCCTTCTAAGTTCAATCGCCTTTTCCCTGCCCTCAACCAAATCGCCGACGAATATAAGATGCCGGTGATCTTCTCTTGCCATCCGCGGACAAGGAAGAGATTGGCCGACAAGGGCTTCGCCTTATCCCCATACATCCGCGAAGATAAGCCGTTTGGCTTCTTCGATTATTGCAAGCTCGAGGAGAACGCCTATTGCGTTCTTAGCGACTCAGGCACTTTGACTGAGGAATCTTCCATTTTCGATTTCCCAGCCGTGCTTATTAGAACCTCCACCGAGAGACAAGAAGGCGTTTTAAACGGGTCCATCGTGATTGGAGGGGTCGATTATGAGACGATTCGCCCTTCGATTGATTTGTCCCGCGAGATCCATAAGGAGGGCAACGCCCTTAAAATAGTTCCAGACTACGATAAGAAAGACGTTTCGTCTTTTGTTTATGAGAAGATCAAAACGTACATTGACGTAGTGAATAAAGAGACGTGGTTGAAAGGGCAATAGGCTATGAAGAAGGTAACGAGGATTGCGTTAGTAGCTCATGATAATAAGAAAGACGATATCGTCGAATGGGCCAAAAGAAATAAGGAAAGGCTTGAGGAATTCACTCTTTGCGGCACTGGGACGACCGCTAAGCGAGTGGCGGAGGCCACGGGCTTAAAGGTCTATCCCTATTTAAGCGGCCCTTTAGGCGGCGATCAACAAATCGGCGCCAAAATCGCCGAAGGGGAAATTCAGATGGTCGTTTTCTTTTGGGACCCTTTGGAGAGCTTGCCTCACGACCCGGACGTCAAGGCGCTTCTTAGAATCGCGGCTCTATATGATGTGCCTATCGCCACCAATCACGCGACGGCGGAATATTTGCTTCATTCACCTTTGTTGGGGAAATAACAAGCATCCAAATAAGTGGCGTTTTGCAGCGTTTTTAGAATTATTGCGGTTTGAAGGTGTCGTCGCCATTAGGATCGAAGACATGTCCGCCAAAGGCGGTGGCCGGACTTCCGTTCGTGTATTGCATCGCGATTTCGCTTATGCTTTGATTGATGGCCTCGAGGCCATAATAATACGTAGTGGTTAGCTTTTTGGTGGCGGAAACGATTTTGCCGTCTTTTAAAGTCACTGAATTCTGGTAGATGACGTTTTGCTCGCGGCTGTTCTCCCGATAATAGTCATAG
>CAVKPZ010000041.1:0-13423 GCA_963658395.1 Lachnospiraceae bacterium
CATAAATACGAAATCGCGGTTGTCTTTGAACACATTCTTTTGTCTCACCACGGGAAGCCGGAATTCGGCTGTGCAGTTACCCCACTTACCCGCGAGGCTCTTGCCGTGTCGATGATCGATGATTTCGACGCGAAGATGATGATCCTGGACAAAGCTTTCGCTGTCACCAAGAAAGGGGAATATACAACGAAGCTGTTCACTTTGGACGATCGCTGTTTCTACTATCCTTTCTACTCCCCTGATCACAAAGATCCTGGATTAGGAATCAAAGAAACCGACGACCTTCTTAAGAAATAAGGGCAAACAAAAAGGCTTCCGGGAATTAAACCTAGAAGCCTTCTTTTTTACTTGATGCCTTCTTTGATGCTTAAGGCAAGGCGAGGCAGGTCCATAGAGGACGTGTCTTGGGCCTTCATGGAGATTTGGAAGCCTCCTTCTCCGCCTGTGTAACGCGGAATGACGTGAACGTGGAAGTGATGGACGCTTTGTCCGGCGGCCTCGCCTGCATTGGTGAGAATGTTTACCCCCTTCGCCCCGAGCACGCCGACCATGGCTTGGCCCAATCTTTGGGCCACGTCATAGACTTTGTGGGTGATTTCCGTGGGGGTGCTCAGAAAATCCTGATAATGTTTTTTCGGCATCACCAAGGTGTGGCCTTTCGTCGTTTGGGAGACGTCAAGAATCGCGAGCACGTCATCGTCTTCATAGACTTTGGTGCTTGGGATCTCCCCGTCGATGATTTTGCAGAAGATGTCTTTCATTCGCTTTCTCCTTCTTTCACTAAATTATAGGTTAATTCGCTAGCAGGGCATCAAAAAAGCGGTCCATTTTCAGGACCGCTGGAGGGCTTAATCGAAGAGATCGGGGAAGGTCTTTTCGAAGTAGCTGTAGACGGTGTCATCGTGATAAGAGATGGCAGCCTCTTCAACGTAATGCTGATTGGCGGCTTTCTTATAGGTGTCGGAATCTCCGAGAAGGCCAGCGATTTCCCAAACAATCTGATTGGCGGTTTCGCTGCCGGCGCGATTTTTCGCGTCTACCTTGTCATAGTAGTTGCTTCCGTCTTTGACGAGCTTGTTCGCTTTCACCGCCTCATCGATGCGGATGATGTACCAGGTGGTGGAAGAGGAATCGTAGAGGACGTAGGGGGTGGCGTCTGCGCTGGCGTCGTCATAGGTCTCTGGCATTAGGTAATACTTGCCGTCTGATTTCAAACGAGTGGTGTAAGTGCCATCGTCGCGCCCTGTGGTCTCGTCGTAATTCGCGGCGGTGTCGAGTTCGTTCGCGACGTTCATCTTGAATAGACGCGTCTTGAAGTCGCTCGCAAGGTCGCTTAACCCCGAGGAAGTGTACCATCCTTGAGTCACGTTGTTAGTGGTGAGGACGGAGTCGGTCTCGATCTTGAGGCCGGTTTCTTTGGTGTAGGTGTTGGAACTAGTGAAATCGGTGGAGGATTCGCTGGTATGCCAACGGTCTTTGGTGTTCGACTTGCGATAGTCAATGATAAGCTTGCCGTACTTGGTTTCCTTATAGAAAGGAACGGAAAGCTCATCGCCATCGCTATTCGTCACGACATCGTTGTCTTCGGTGAAACCGGCTTTTCCATAGATGTATTGAGCAACTTTGTACTCATCGGCAGCTTGCTCGGTTTTGCTGAAGTATCCGATATAGAGACTATCGAGGAAGCGAAGATCGCGGAAGGAAGCGATTTCGTCCGCTCCTAACGAAGTCCCGGCAGCCGTATTGATTTCGGTATCGGTTGCTTCGAGGATGTATTTCGCATAAGCGTGGAATAGACGGTAGAGGGAGCCCAGGTGGTCGCCGCTGTTCTCGTCTTTGATCGCAACATATTGGACTTTGCGCGCGTAGGAGCGGCCAAGAACACCATAGTTGTTGGAGATGAGATAGCTCTCGACAAGGGCCTTGCGGTAAGCGCTCTGGAGGATGGATCTTTCGATGTAATCCTTGTAAGTGTGGATCCAATCGGAAGAGAAGTAGTCATCCACGTTTTCATAGGTGTCGTGCCCGTTGACAAGGAGGCGGGAGTCTTGAATTTCGTCAAGCTTCGCGCTGTTCACGGATGAGAAGTCATAAAGTTCGGCTTTCTCCGCTTTGTAAAAGAGGTACTCGATGAAGTAATTCCTTTCCTGATAGCTGCTGTTCTTGACGGTGCTCCAGAAGGATTTTTTGATGGTGACGATCAAAGTGTTCACAAAGTCTTTGACGTTGGCGATGGTGAGTTTTTTAGTCTCTTCGTCGTTTTCGCCTTCGACTTTGTAAATCGGGTGATCCTTGGCAAAAGAGTAGATTTCCTCATCGCTCTTCGTGGTGACAAGGGTATGAAGCCCAGTGACAGTGTTTCCTTGCTTGTCCGTGGTGTCGTAGAAGGAACCGTATTTGGACTGTGCTAAGATGAGAAGGATATTGTTAAGGATCTTTTCGGAATTAGTGTCGCCCGAGGTGATAAGAGCATCGTAGATCTGCTCCATGTTGTTGTTGTAGATGTTTGGATTCGTTTTCTCGTCTTTGTTAACGAGGATGGGCTCCGCTTTTTCGCTAGCAGTCAGCTCCGCGTCAACATCGCAAGAAGCGAGGGTGA
This sequence comes from Lachnospiraceae bacterium, assembly GCA_963658395.1. Classification (GTDB taxonomy): domain Bacteria; phylum Bacillota_I; class Bacilli_A; order RFN20; family CAG-826; genus Alloenteromonas. The sequence continues at coordinate 2,600 of CAVKPZ010000041.1, forward strand.
GCGTCGCGCTTGCAGCGAGGACGAGCAAGAACTTCTTTAGTTTATTTTTTACCATCATAACCAATGCCTCCCGCATCGTACATTTCGGTGCCCTGTCGCGCGTTGCTACCGCAATAGGTGATCGCGACCGCTTCGGAGATCAAACGTTGTTTGCCATCGCCAATCTCGCGGTCTTCATTTTGACGTTCAAGGGCTTCCGCGTAGGTGTCCCAAGTGTCATCGAGGGTTTTGATCTCGTCTTCATAGTTCTTTTCCCTGGTGGCGGAGATGTAATCCTTGACGAGGCCTTCGATTTTCTTGCCGAGATTGGTATCGGAGAAGATGAGTCCTTGATCTTCCATGAGCTTCTGGAATTCGAAAGTGTCTTCCGAAGAATTGTAGTTCTTGATGGCGGTGGAGATCTTTTCGGCGTTTTCCTGATACTTGGTATCGGTGGTGGTGACGCGGTTCACGAAGGTCGACTTCTCTTTTTTGGAGTCGGCGTATTTGGGGAAGTCCGCGGAGCTCGGGGTTTCAACGGTGAAGTACTCCGAGAGCGAAGTGATGTCGCTCGTGGATTTGCCGTTTTCGCTGCTATAGCCAGCAGTCACGGCGTCCTCCAACTTGTCGTAGGTGGTGTAGCGAGACTCGCCCGTGGAAGCGGAGGAGTCGTATTTCACATAGGAGTCGAGGGCGGAACGATTGATGACGATGAAGTGGATGCCTTCATAAGCGTTGCCCGAGGAGTTGCTGGCTTTGACCGCGAGGATGATTTGGCCGCGCTCATTGGTAAGGACGTTCTCGGGATAGGTGTTCGTCGCATCCTTGATGCTGAGGACATCGGAGGTATCAACGGTGAAACCGGGAAGGGAGGCGTATTCGCTGGAATAAGTCCCGCGATACCAACCGCCATTTTCCTCATAGTTGGCTTCTTCTTTGGCAACGAAGGCTTCGGCTTCGGTTTCGCTCATATTGAAGCCGTTTTCGTAAAAGCCATCTTTGTAATAGCTGTTGAAGGGAATCTCTTCTGGGACGATGACGGCGATCGAACGATTGTTGAAGTATTTGTTAAACAGGACGTTACGAGCGTAGTAGGTGGCGTCGCCGTCATTGACGGAGTAGCCAAGGTTCGGGTCGGAAGCGACGGCGCTATAACCAAGGGCGACGGCTGCACCATAAGGGATAGTGCCGATGCCAAGGTCTTCGAAGTAGTCGCGGGTATTCTTCGCGTCTGGTCCGAAGGTATCGTCTTCACTGGGGAGAACGTAATCACGAACGGTTCTGCCGTCTTCGTTTTTCGCAATATCCTGCACGCTGCAAGCATAAGAACTGCTGCTGGTGTGCTTCTCGTTGTACAAAGCGTCATAAGCATAAACACCGAGACGGAACTCCGAAACATAGCCGGATTCCATGAGCCCAAGGTTGCCGTAATCGGTGGCGGAGGTGTCGTCGGAAGGCAAGGTATAGCAGATTTGGCCAAAGGATTGGCGGTTATCGCTTTTGGTTGCGCCGTCTTCACTGTTGGTTGCGCCAGCAAAGGCTTTGACGGCCTGGGAAATCTTCAAGGATTCGTCTTTGGTGATCGTGAATTGGCACGCTTCGCTATGGCTGGAAGAAGTGAATTTCACGAGGAAGTGAGAAACGTGGTAGGGGGTCTTCTCGATTAGATAGCCATTGGAGCCGCGACCGTACTCTTCGCTTTTAGGGAAGTAGGCGACGGTCTTTGTCGTTCCGTTTTCCGTGACGGTTTTGGTTCCGGTCTTCATGGACTCGACTGCTTCAGCATTCTTGAACTGACGTTCAAAATCCTTTTGCTCCTCTTCGTAGAGCTTGGCTTCGAAGAGCTCCGAAACGTTCTTCACGTTGTTACTGTTAAGAAGTGTTTCAAGCTCGGTGGCATAGCTTGTCCCGTTGCTGTCAGCGTTGCTCTGAGCCTGTTTTTTGATCGAGTCGACGCTATTTTGCGCCGAAGTCTTAAGCTGTTCGAGAGTCGAGCCGCCTTTTGTCTCGTAGTACTTGCGGATCAAAACTTCTTTGACCTTGTTAAAGTTGGTGCTCGCAGCGCTGGAACCTTGTTCGTAGTTGTCTAAGAGATCACTGGCTCTATACTCAACACGAGTTCCGCTGTTGTCTGTGAATGTGAGCACCACCCCGTCTTTTGCCGTAACGTCATCGCAAGCGGACAAAGCCATGACCGCCGTGAAGCTAGCGACAAGAGCGAGAGTGAGTTTGCTTTTCTTCATAAAAAACTCGTTCCTCCTTCGTCTGAAACGTAGCGCGATAATCATAAACTTTAAGAGTTCCTCTTACAACAACATTTTTAAACCCAAAAAAACGCCGATGCGATGCACGAAATTTGATATTCGTTCCTTAATCGACGGCGTTTTTGACAAAGAATATATTCTTTGGGAGATTTTTTACCGCTTTTGTTGTCGCTAAAGGTCCACGTGTCTAAAATAGTCTAGCCTCGCTTGGAGGAAGCTATGTCAAAACTTGTTATCGAAAACCTGCATGTCGCCGTGAAAGACAAGGAAATCCTGAAGGGTGTGAACCTCGTTTTGGGAGAAGGCGAAACCCTGGCTTTGCTTGGCCCGAATGGGCACGGCAAATCCACCTTGCTAGCCGCCATTATGGGAAACCCGAACTACACCGTCACGGATGGTTCGATTTATTTAGACGACATCGATATTTTGAATCTTCCTGTCCATGAGCGTTCGCAAGCGGGTTTGTTCTTAGCGATGCAATATCCTCCAGAAATTCCCGGGGTTAACTCGGCGGACTTCCTGAAAGCCGCGCTGAACGCTAGACGCGAAAAGCCTATGAAGCTCTTTGAGTTCTACGCCAAAATGCAAGTCGCCTACAAAGAAATGGGCATTCCATTCGAGATGAGCACCCGCAATCTGAACGAAGGGTTCTCGGGTGGAGAAAAGAAGAGGAACGAGATCCTCCAAATGAAGCTCCTCGACCCCAAGTTCGCCTTGCTTGACGAAATCGATTCCGGCCTAGATGTTGATGCGATGCAAATCGTCGCTTCCGCCATTAAGGACGAGCAAGCCAAAGGCCGTGGGTTTTTGGTCGTCTCTCACTACGCGAGGCTCTATGACATGATTCACCCAACGAAGGTCGCCATCATGATCAACGGCCGCATTGCGGTCGAAGGTGAACCAGACTTGATTCAGAAAATCGATACAAAGGGCTATGAATGGATAAAAACCGAACTTGGCATCGAAATTGAAAAAGAGAGCCAGGAAATGAGCAAACAATCCATTGGCGTTTGTGCCACCCACGCCGCCGCGAAAGAAGGAAGTAAATGACTCTTACCTTTATCGATGAGCAAATAAAAGACGCGGAGTATGAGGTCGGAGAAGGCGAAATCCTTAATCTGAATTTCGCTTCTTTTAAGGCTTTTTCCTCTTTTGAAATCCACGCAAAAATCCATTCAAACGCAACCATAAACGTGGCTTTTGCGGACTTATCGAGCGGAAAAGGCTCAATCAAGGCGAATATCGAGTTGCTTGGAGAGGGCGCTTCTTGTACGTGGCGTTTAGCTTCCATTTGCGGGGCTTCCTCCGAAAAGACCATCGACGTGAGCCTGTCTCACAGAGCTTCTCATACCTCAGGAATTGTCTCAAATTACGGAATCGTCCAAGGCGAGTCCAAATTGAATTTCCTCGGCGTCTCCGAAATCCAAAAAGGCGCCTCCTCTTCGTCCACGAGGCAAGAGGCCAAGATTATTGTGTTCGACGAGAAGTGCCAGGGAAAAGCCATGCCGGTTCTTAAAATCGACGAGAACGATGTCGTTGCTTCCCACGCGGCGGTTGTAGGGAAGCTCAACGAGCAGCATCTTTTCTATCTGCTATCTCGTGGCATCTCCTTGCCTGCGGCTAGGAAGCTTTTGACCTTAGGCTATCTCAAGCCGATTGAGAAATATTTCGACGATGAGGCCTTGCGCGCGAAAATCGACGAAACGATTGAAGGGGGTATCTAAAATGTTCGACCCCCAACTCCTCCGCAAGGATTTCCCTATGTTCAGCGAGCATCCCCTTATGCAAGGCCATCCCTTGGTTTGGCTCGATAATGCTTCTACGACTTTTAAGCCCGAAAGCGTGATTAAGGAAATTGAAAACTATTACAGAAATGAGACCAGCAATTCTCATCGCGGAGATTACGACCTTTGCTATGAAATGGACCAAAAGGTTTTGGCGGTTCGGAAAAGGGTTGCGGAATTCCTAAATTGCGAGCCCCGTGAAGTGGTTTTTACTTCCGGTGCAACCGGATCTTTGAATACGGTTGCTTATGGATACGGGCTTAAATTTTTAAAAGAAGGCGATGAAATATTAATCACGGAAGCGGAGCACGCTTCCAATGTTTTGCCTTGGTTCCAAATTGCAAAATACACAGGCTGCAAAGTCTCGTTTATTCCCCTTTCGGAAAGCGGCAGGATTACCCCAGAAAATCTCAAAAAAGCATTAACCCCCCGTACGAAATTGGTCTCTTTTGCCGCGGTTGGCAACGTTTTGGGATATGAAGAGCCCGTGAAAGAACTGACTAAGGTTGCTCATGAGCATGGGACCTTGGTATGCCTTGATGGCGCTCAGTCCGTCCCTCATATGAAAACGGACGTAAAAGACCTCGATATCGATTTCTTGGCTTTTTCCGGGCACAAGATGCTCGGCCCAACCGGCATTGGCGTGCTTTTTGGCAAATATGACATTTTGTCAGAAATGGATCCTTTCGTTTCAGGCGGCGGGAATAACGACAAATTCCATATGGATTGTTCCGTCACCTTCTTGCCTCCGCCGGAACGTTTCGAGGCAGGGACGCTTAATCTCGCGGGCATTCTAGGCCTTAAAGCCGCCATCGAATATCTTGAAAAATTAGGTTTCGACGCCATTGAAGAACATGAGAAAAATCTTAGGAATTACGCTCTTTCTAAACTGAAAGAGACCGGAAATGCGGAGATTTTCAACGAAGACGCCGAAACGGGGATCATCACATTCAACATCAAAGGGGTGTTCGCTCAAGACGCAGCCACTTATCTCAATAGCAAGGGTATCGCCTGCCGAAGTGGCCAGCATTGCGCCAAACTATTGAACCAAACCTATCTCGACACTCCGGCAACCGTGAGGGCAAGCTTCTATATTTACAATACAAAAGACGATGTCGATGCCTTGGCCAAGGCCGTGAAAAATGGAGGGAATTATCTCGATGCATACTTCTTTTGAATTGACCCCTGAAATGATGAGGGAAATCATCATGGATCATTACTCCTCTCCCTCTCATAAGGCCTCCCCTGAGGACGCTGCCTCTTATTTTTCCACTCATTCTTCTTCGGTGAACTGCATTGATGACATTGATGTTTATCTAAAAGAAAAAGATGGCGTGATCGTCGATGCTATGTGGAACGGCGTCGCCTGCGCGATTTCCACCGCTTCCACGGATATTCTTTGCGATTTGCTGATTGGCAAGAAAAAAGAAGAGGCGCTTTATGTCATCGAGCAATATAAGAGCATGATCCTCGATAAGCCTTACGACAAAGGTGTTTTGGAAGAAGCGCTTGCCTTCATGAACACGGGGAAGCAAGCCGCGCGCATTCATTGCGCCACCATTGGCTGGGACGCTTTTGAGAAGATCATCCACGAAGAAGGGGGCTGCTGCCATGGCAAATGAGAAAGTCGCCCCTTCCGTTTTGAGCGAGGAATACAAATACGGCTTCAAAGACGAGGACGTCTCTATTTTCAATACGGGCAAAGGGCTGAACGAGGATGTCGTGCGCGCGATTTCCAAAGCCAAAGGCGAGCCGGAATGGATGCTTGAATTCCGTCTTAAGGCCTATCATGCCTTCGAGAAGATGCCCATGCCTTCTTTTGGCCCATCCTTGGATTTCATGGATTTCAACTCCTACACTTATTTCACCCGTGTCGCGAAAGCCGAGGAGAATAATTGGGATGAAGTTCCTGAGACGGTAAAGAGGACCTTCCAAAAATTGGGTATCCCTGAGGCGGAGCAGAAATTCCTTTCAGGCGTCTCCACTCAATATGAGTCCGAGGTTGTGTACCACAACATGCTCGAGGAGGTTCGCGAGAAAGGCGTCATTTTCCTTTCTTCGGACATGGGCTTAAAACTTTTCCCTGAAATCTTCAAAAAATACTTTGGGACGGTCATCCCTATCGCTGATAGCAAATTCAGCGCGCTTAATGGGGCTTGCTGGAGCGGCGGGACTTTCATCTACGTGCCGAAAGGCGTGCATCTTGATAAGCCATTGCAGTCTTATTTCAGGATCAATAATCAGAAGACGGGGCAATTTGAAAGAACTCTCATAATCGCCGACGAGGGCAGCGATCTCCACTACGTGGAAGGATGCACCGCGCCGGTTTACAACAAAGAATCCTTGCACGTCGGTGTGGTTGAGATCGTCGTTTGCAAAGGGGCTCACGTCCGTTACACCACCATCCAAAACTGGTCAAACAACATCTTGAACCTCGTCACCCAAAGGGCGAACGTCTTTGAGAATGGCTTCATGGAATGGGTCGATGGCAACATCGGGTCGATGATGACCATGAAATATCCTGCGTGCATCCTAAAAGGCGATAACTCCATGGGTGCGACCATCACAATCGCCGTCGGAGGCAAAGGGCAATACCAAGATTCCGGGGCAAGGATGATTCACGAAGGTAAAAATACCTCCTCCACGATTATCTCCAAGTCCGTTTGTCACGATGGGGGGATCGCGAATTTCCGCGGAACCGTCCGTGTGCTTTCTTCTGCGACGGGGGCGAAGTCCCATGTCGAATGCGACACCTTGATTTTGGACAAAAACTCCAAGTCTGACACTTTCCCGAAGAACGAGATTCGCAATGCGGATTCTTTCGTCGAACACGAGGCCACCGTCTCTAAGATTTCCGAAGAGCAACTTTTCTATCTGATGTCGAGAGGCCTCACGGAGGCCCAGGCGACCCAGATGATTGTCATGGGGTTCATAGAGCCGTTTGCAAAAGAATTGCCCATGGAATATGCGGTTGAATTGAATCAGCTTATCAAAATGGACATGTCGGACTCGATCGGCTAATTATGAAGGATTGCGATTTCGACCTTATTGTCGTGGGGGGCGGTCACGCTGGCGTGGAAGCTAGCGCCGTCATCAGCAAGCTTGGCTTGTCTGTTTTGCTGTTGACCCTCAACAAGAAGATGATCGCGAATATGCCTTGCAACCCTCACATCGGAGGTTCCGCAAAAGGCGTGGTGGTACGCGAAATCGACGCCATTGGCGGTCTTATGGGAAAAGCCGCGGACCATCATCCTCTGCAGACGAAGATGCTCAACACCTCCAAAGGCCCGTCCGTCCAATGTTTGAGAACTCAGCAAGACAAACGTGGCTACCCAGCATACGTGCAGTTCCTTCTTGGAAGAATGGAAAACCTAACCATCAAAGAAGGGGAGGTCGTTGACCTTCTTGTGGACGGAAATCACATCCGTGGGGTCGTTCTTTCAAGCGGTGAAACGATTACCTCCCATGGCGTAATCCTGACGACCGGCACTTATATGGAGGGCCGTATTATCTCCGGGAAGGACGTTCATCCCGGCGGACCGGATGGTGAAAGGCCATCCCATGGTTTGTCTGCCTCCTTGGAAAGGCTAGGGATTGCTCTCAAACGTTTTAAGACCGGCACGCCCCCTCGCCTTGATCGGAAAACCATTGATTTCTCAAAGGGCGAAATCCAATTAGGAAGCGATTTGCATTTTGGCTTTTCTTATGAGACAAAAGAATTTGTTCCTTTAGAGAAACAACTTCCTTGCTATCTAATCTACACGAATGAACGCACCCACCAGATCATCAAGGATCATTTCGCTGACAGCGCGGTCCTAAACGGGACTATCCAAGGAATCGGGCCTAGGTATTGCCCTTCCATTGAATCGAAAATCGTCCGGTTCGCCGACAAAGAACGCCACCAATTATTCTTGGAGCCGGAATTCGAAGAAGGGGATTCTATTTACCTTCAGGGATTTTCTACCGGCATGCCGCGCGAAGTGCAGGAGGAGATGGTTCATTCTCTTCCCGGCTTAGAGAATGCGAAGCTTTTGAAATACGCTTACCAAATTGAATATGACGCGGTGGCGACTCCTCAATTTGACGAGACATTGAAGATCAAAAAGTACGAAGGCCTTTATATTGCGGGCCAGATTTGCGGGACTTCCGGTTATGAAGAGGCGGCAGGGCTTGGCTTGATCGCTGGCATAAACGCGGCTAGATATGTCCTTGGGCAATCCCCTTTTGTGCTGAAGAGAAACGAAGCCTACATTGGGGTTATGATCGATGATCTTGTCACCAAAGGGACGGATGAGCCCTACCGCCTTCTTTCCTCGCGCGCCGAATATCGCTTATTGCTTCGCCATGACAACGCGGATTCTCGCTTGACCCCCTACGGGCATGAGCTAGGGTTAATAAATGACGAACGTTATTGTGCTTTTCTTAATAAATATAGCAGAATCGATGAGGCGATTGCCACCCTCGGGCAAAACAACATCACCGATAAGGCGGGGCTCAATGAATATTTAAAGGAAATGGGGGATGAAACGACTAACGAAGGCCATAAGGGCTTAGAGATCTTGAAACGGCCCCGCTATTCCTATAGACGCATCGCCTCTTTGATGGATTCTATGGGCGAGTTCCATTTCGATGATGAAAGCGTGCTAGCCCTGGAGACGAAAGTCCGCTACTCCGGCTATATCAAAAAAGAGGAGAAGGAGGTCGAGGATTTCATAAAGGTCGAAGCAACGCCGATTCCTTCGGATTTCGATTTCATCCATTGCGAAGGGCTTCGCTTGGAAGCGAGGCAAAAGCTTGACGCGGTGCGCCCATCCAACATCGGGCAAGCATCGCGTATTCCAGGGGTGAATCCGGCGGATCTCAGTTTGCTGCTGTTGATACTTAAAAAGGAGAGAAGGCCATGACTTATGAAGAAATGAAAAACGCCCTTGAGGGTAGCGCCGTCGCCTTGAGCGAAGACCAAATCAAGGCATTTCACATCTACGCTGAATTGCTTAAAGAGTGGAATGAGAAAATAAATTTAACGGCGATTACCGATGAGCCTTTGGTGATTGAAAAGCATTTCTACGATTCTCTTCTTATTGCGAAAAACACAAGTTTTGCAGGGAAATCAGTTGCGGATATTGGCTCAGGAGCAGGTTTTCCGGGCATGGCCATTGCCATTGCTTTTCCTGATTCTAGGGTGACTTTGATTGATTCCACGAAGAAGAAATTCCTTTTCTTGGACGAAGTGAAAAAGACCTTGAAACTCAAAAACGTCAATTTTCATGTCGGCAGAGTGGAAGACATGAAGCGCGAAAAGAACCATTTTGATGTCGTCACGGCACGTGGCTTCGCGGCGATGAACATTTTTTTGGAAGTGGCCGCCCCCCTCGCCAAGGTTGGTGGCACCTTGATTGCCATGAAGTCGCTGAAGGGCGAAGAGGAACTCATGAAGTCCAGATTCGCCATCCGCAAACTCTGCCTAGAAAAGACTTTGACCCAAAAGGATTCTCTTCCCGATGGAGAAATTCGCTTGAATTATTTCTTCGAAAAGAAGGAGAACACCCCCTCTTCTTATCCTCGGCCATGGGGCGAGATTTTGAAAAAGCCTCTTTAATGCGATTTATCTCTTTACCGCTAGATATTTCGCGGGCACTTGATCGGCAAGGTAGACTTTTTCGTTTCCTTGATAGAATTTCATTCCTTCTTCCCTGGCTTTTTTGGTATCTACAATCAGAATTACAGGGTTCTCGTCTCTTCTTTTGCCAACGGAAGTGGCGGTTTCTAAATCCGCGGAAAGATGAACGTATTGCCTGGACATTGGCTTGAGCCCCTCTTTCAGGATTCTCTCAATCGCCTTGTGGCTTGTGCCGTGATAAAGGACATCGGGAGGGGTTACTTGGTCTTTTTTGATGTGATTTGGAACCGAATGGCCATAAAGGGCTCTTATTTTGTCCCCGATGATTTCGTGCCTTTTCTTCTCGATGGATTTTATCATCTGCTCCAAATCGGCTTTGGTTATTTCCCGGTCGTAATGCCCTGTCTCGTTAAGGGAGGCCAGCAACTGGTCAATGGGGACGAAGCCCTTTTCGTCTAATTCTAATTCGTATACCCAAGGCGCATGACGCAAGGCATATGAGACTTCTTTACTTAATTCCACGTAGTTCATGGCTTTCTCCTTTTTGCTTTACGGGGTATCGATTTGCTGATCCCGCGAACTCTTCAATAAGAATTCTATCATTTCGTTGGCGGGCAATTGAAAAAGGCGCGACCCACCTCTATCATTTTTGACATGTCAAAAGTCATCGCGATCGCAAATCAAAAAGGAGGAGTGGGAAAGACCACGACCTCCATTAATTTGTCGTCCGCCTTGTCCCATTTACAAAAGAAGGTTTTGCTCATTGATCTAGATCCCCAGGGGAATTCAGGCCGGGGTGTAGGCATCGACATCACGACTGTAAAAAAGACGATTTATGAGGTTTTGGATGGCTGTTTGAACATCAAAGATTGCCTTGTCAAAACCTCGTTTGATGGGCTGGAACTTGTTCCGGGGAATTTGCGTCTTGCCGGCTTAGAGGCCTCTCTTTACACAAGCGTCGTCAAAGAGCCCTTCGCTTTATTGAAAAACGCTTTGGCTCCTATCAGGGAGAATTACGATTACATTATTCTTGATTGCCCTCCTTCTTTAGGGCTTTTGTCCATCAATGCGATGGTCGCTTCCGATTCCGTGCTCGTCCCCGTCCAATGCGAATACTTCGCAATGGAAGGCGTGGCCTCGGTGCTTAGTTCTATCTCCAATGTGCAGAACGGTTTGA
>CAVKPZ010000041.1:13433-17200 GCA_963658395.1 Lachnospiraceae bacterium
CCTCAAAATTGAAGGGTTCTTGCTTACCATGTACGATTCGAAAACCGTTTTGGGGACTGAAATTGCCGCAGAAGTGCGTCGCTTGTTCCGCGAATCCACTTTTTTGACTTCAATCCCTCGCAATCAATCCATTCAAGAATCACAGGCCCGTCAGATGCCTGTGACCGTTTTCCGCCCGACCTCATCTGGGTCCGTGGCTTATTTTGCCTTAGCCAGGGAGATCATCGACCATGAAGAGCGATGAGAAAGGGCATCTCTCCTCGAATCTAAGCGAGCTCATTGAGAAGTTTTCCCAAAACGACGTCATCGCCGAGATGGAGAAAGAGTATCAAAGCGCTCCTGCAAAGCTTGTTCCTCTCGCTTCTCTTGATGACAATCATTTCATCTCAAACGTCAAAATCGCAAAACCGATCGTCGATTATTTTGCTTCCACTCTGAGAGAAAAAGGGATCTTCAATCCTCTAGTTGTGACTCCGAAAGGGGAAAGATTCGAAGTTGTACTCGGAAGAAAAAGATTCTTGGGCGCAAAAAAGGCCGGCCTTGTTTCCTTGCCCTGCGTTATAAAAGAGATGGGGGAAGAAGAGGAACTCCTCACTCTCCTTGCCGATAATCGGGACCAAAGGGAAAGCAACGTCCTTGAAATGGCTTTGATTTGCTCGGCTCTGCAAAGGCGCTTTGGCTATACTCAAGAAACCCTGGCAGCCCTTTCGCACCAGTCCCGTTGCCAAATCACAAACACGATGCGCTTGCTTCGCCTAAGCCCCGCTCTGCAAGAGGAAGTAAGCCTTGGCAAACTAAGTTATGGGCACGCGAAAGCCATTGCCTCGCTGAGCCAAGAGAAGATGACGGAAGCGGCCAAAGAAATTCACGAATCCCATCTTTCGGTTAGAGAAACAGAACGTTATGTGGCCAGCAAAAAGAACGGGCATGCAATTCAAACTAACTTAGACGAATTAGACATACCCAATTTAGAATCCTTTGAAATTGCGGGGAATTTGGTAAAGCTAAAATTCCAATCAGAAAAGGCTAAAAACGAGTTTTTGCGGAGTTTTTGCAAAAATAAAAACCAGCAGGATTGACCCGCTGGTTTTTAAGGGTTCGCCTTATTCCTCGCTGATTGCTTGGACAGGGCAGTTGGCGATGGCGTCGTCAACTTCAGCCTCATCGCCATCGGCAATAACCGCAGCTTTGCCGTCGTCATTGAACTCGAAGATCGAGCTGTGGCAACCGACACAGAGACCGCAGCCAATGCAGGTGTCCTGATCGACTTTCGCTTTCTTGTTAGCCATTTTGATTTTCCTCCAAAAATCGTTTGCAATTATAAAAGCCGATGTCAAGAAAGGCAACTATGGGCAAAAATTGGCTTCCTTACGGGTTCAAAAAGCCCTTCTATTCTTTTAGAATAAACGTTATGGAAACGCGCATGGAGAAATACCAAAAGTATCGGGATGAAATCCGTCATATGGCGGAAGAATCGTTTCCTCAGGCTAAGGCTAAACTTTCCTCTTCTCCTCAGAAAATGGAAATTGAGAGCGAGTCTCCAGCTGGCAAGAACAGCCCTTATTATCTCTATGCGAGACGTCTAAGAAAAAGAACTTTAATCCTCCTTGGCTTATTCGCCTTGTGCATTATTGGATTCATTGTCTGGTTTTTCTTACTCCAAGGAAGGAAGGCTTAATTTATGTTCATTTCCATTGCGATTGACGGCCCTGCCGCGGCGGGGAAGAGCACCGTCGCCAAAATCGTCGCCAAGCGCTTAGGCTACGTTTATATCGATACGGGCGCCATGTATCGCGCTTTTACTTATGCCGTGATCAAAGCTGGGTTAGATCCCCAAAACGAGGAAGCCTCCTGCTCGTTGGTGGGCAAGGTGAAAATTGAGCTTACGGAAGACGGGCGCGTTTTTTGCAACGGCGAGGATGTCTCCAAGCCAATTCGCGAGAACGCGGTCTCTAGCACCGTTTCTTATATCGCTTCTTATAAGGCGATTCGTCTGGAACTCATCAATCTTCAAAGAGAACTTGCGGCCAAGCAAAATGTGGTGATGGATGGCCGCGATATTGGGAGTTATGTTTTGCCCAACGCCCAAGTGAAAATATTCCAGATTGCCTCGGTTGAGACGCGCGCTAAGCGGCGCTATGACGAGAACCTTTCCAAAGGCATCAAGACTTCTCTAGAAGAGGTGGAAGCCAACGTAAGACAAAGAGATTATATTGATTCTCACCGCGACTTCGATCCTCTTATGAAAGACAAGGATGCGGTGGAGCTCGACACCTCGGCGATGTCGATTGAGGAAGTCGTCGATGCGATTCTCGGCATCGTAAAAGAGAAATTGGGAGTGTGAGTATGAGCCTTCCCTTAATTGCCTTGGTCGGGGCGCCGAATGTCGGCAAATCGACTATCTTTAACCGCATCGTGGGTTCGCGTCTATCGATTGTAGAAGACACTCCCGGCGTGACGCGCGATCGCCTTTATGGCACCGCCGAATGGCTGACGAGAAAATTCCGCATCGTGGATACGGGGGGCGTGGAAATCGCGAACCGTCCCTTCCAAGTTCAAATCAGAGCTCAGGCGGAAATCGCCATCGAAGAAGCGGATGTCATTGTTTTTGTGGTGGACGGGAAGCTTGGCGTGACAGGAGATGACCGCATTGTTGCCAAGATGCTCTATAAATCCGGCAAGCCAATCATCCTGGCCGTTAACAAAGTGGACAACGCAGATCGTCTTAGCGACGCCCAGGAATTTTATTCCCTTGGGTTAGGCAATCCTGTCGCTGTTTCAGGGGCGCACGGCATTGGCATTGGAGATGTTCTTGACCAGATTGTTGCCCGAATTCCCGAGAAGGAAGATGTCGATTATGGCTTAGCGATTACTTTCAGTTTGATCGGAAGACCTAATGTTGGAAAGTCTTCTATCACGAACGCCCTTTTAGGGCAATCTCGCGTCATCGTTAGCGATATCGCAGGGACTACGAGGGATTCAATCGACACCCCTTTCACGAGCGAAGGAAGGAATTACGTCGCCATTGATACGGCGGGTTTAAATAAGCGCGGCCGCATCTACGAAGCCATCGATAAATACGCGGCCATCCGTTCTTTGGCGGCGATTGACCGAAGCCAAATTGCGGTGATGGTCCTTGACGCGTCAACGGGCATCATCGATCAGGATAGGCACGTCTCCGGCTATGCTCTAGAAGCGAAAAAGGGAATCGTCCTCGTCGTCAACAAATGGGATCTGGCCCCGAAAGGACTAGAGCAGGGCGTTTTTGAGCAAGAAATTAAATCGCGTTTCAAATTCCTTGATTTCGCGGAGATCATTTTCGTCTCAGCGAAGACGGGAAAAGGGATTGAAAAGATACTCCCTGCGATTGAAAAAGCCTATGAAGGCTGCAACCGTCGTGTTCCGACTTCCGTCCTTAATGAGATCATTCAGGACGCCCAAATGATGAACCCGACCCCGGAGTTCAATCACGGCAGGCTCAAAATTCTTTTCTCGAATCAGGTTAGCGTAAACCCTCCGACTTTCGTTATGTTCTGCAATAACCCCAGTTTCGCCCATTTTTCTTACACAAGATACCTCGAAAATCGATTAAGAGATTCATTTGATTTTTCTGGTACTCCAATTTCGATTCTCTATCGCATGAGAAAATGAAAGGGCTTACACTTTGTTTGCCTTTAACATAATATGTTAAGAAACTTTCATTTCTTTATACCCTAAACTTTTCATAAAACGTACTATCAGACGATTCTGAGCGCCCCGATTTTCGA
>CAVKPZ010000042.1:0-16555 GCA_963658395.1 Lachnospiraceae bacterium
AAACTATCGCCAAAAATTTTTTGAAAAAGAAGGACGTCAAAGCATTTCAGGATACGTTCAAGTCCTGTCTAGTGCACCATCGAAAAGATAGTCTCCAAGTCCCTGAAAAGACGCTTGGAGGCTTTTTATGCCTGCGTAATTTTAAGGATACAGCGCGGATTCCGACGATGTTAAACGGAATAGTTCTAATGCCGAACTGAACTTGACTCTCTCTCTCTCTCTCTCTCTCTACAATAAAAGAAATTTTGGAGGCAGGGAGAATGAAGAAATATATTTCCATAGCTTTATGCGCCTTTTCATTTACTTTGGCGGGGTGCGCGTCGGCCCCGAATAGCCCAACCGAAGGTGGCTCCTCGTCTGAGGGCACCGGAAGTTCAATCCCATCTCATGAGCATACCTATAGCAACTCATGGAGCAATGACGATACCTACCATTGGCATTCGGCGACGTGCGAACACAAGGATTTGGTGAAAGACAAGACGACACATACCTTTGGCAGCTGGACGATTGATAAGCAAGCCACCGAATACGAGACCGGATCACGCCACAGGATTTGCACGGTTTGCGAGTATCGCGTCGACGACACAATCGCCAAATTGGATCACACCCACAAAGCAGGCGATCCCGTGAAGGAGAATGAAGTGGCCCCGACTTGCGAGGGATACGGCTCCTACGACACGGTCGTCTATTGCACCGAATGCAACGCGGAGATCTCCCGCGTAAACGAGACGATTTCGCCTCTCGGGCATGATTATGGGGAATGGGCGGTGAAGACGCCGGTCAAATGCCAGGAGGATGGGACGGAAGAAAGAGTGTGTTCTAGGGACCCATCCCATAAAGAGACCCGCAAGATCGAGGCTATTGGGCATAAGTGGGGCGAAGTAACCTACGAATGGAGCGATGATTATTCGAGCTGCACGGCCAAGCGCGTGTGCGAGAACGATCCTTCCCACATCGACTCGGAGAAGGTGGCCTCGACTTCGGCCGTGACAAAACAGCCCACTTATTCGGAAGAAGGGCTCATAAAATACACCGCCGTCTTCAAAAGCGAGGCTTTCGCCAAACAGGAATACGATCTCATCACCGAGAAGAGGAGTATGCTTTCCTACAAGCTCAGCAACGACGGGACCTATTACACCGTCAAGATGGATTCCTCCTCGATATTCGGGGACATCGTCGTCCCTTCGATCTACAACAACCTCCCGGTCAAGGAAGTCGAGTACCTTGGCTTCTACGGCTGCACAAAGATAACCTCAGTCACCTTGCCTTCCAGCATTGTCAAGATCGGCTACTCGGCTTTCGAACTCTGCTCATCCTTGGCGAGTGTCACCTTGAACGAGGGTCTCACTGAAATAGGGTACGAGGCCTTCATGTCGTGTGACAAACTCGAGGCAATTGAAATCCCTTCGACTGTCGCTAAGATCGGGTATAACGCCTTCTATCGCTGCACCGGACTCAAGGAAGCCACCCTGAAAGATGGCTTGGTTGAAATCGGGAGCTGCGCTTTCTACAACTGTTCATCTCTGGCTTCCATTCACATCCCGGATACCGTGACTAGTTTAGGCACCTCCGCTTTAAAAGAATGCTCGGCGCTTAAAGAAGTCTACATCGGCAGGAAAGTGGCCTCCCTCGAATCGGGCGCGCTTTACAACTGTGATGCCCTTGAATCGCTTACGCTGCCTTATATTGGAAAAAGCGTGAGTGAGGATGGCTGCCTGGCTGATTACTTTACAATTTCTACGACCTCGCAGCCCTATCTTTATAACTACACCCCGTCGACGCTCAAGAGCGTGACCATTCTCGATACATGCGTCTCCTTGTCCAACCACGCTTTCGATGGCTGCACGAACATTGAGTCGTTGACCCTTCCTTTCATCGGCGGTAGCGCGGACGAGAATCAATTCCTTGGCTACATCTATGGTGGGTCTTCAGAGGACGACAATGCCACAAAAGTGCCGACTTCTCTCAAGAAAATAACGATTAGCGACGCATGCACCAGCGTTGGCGACAAAGCTTTCGTTTCCTGTGCGTCTCTTGAGGAAGTTTCTATCGGCGAGAATATCGTCAGCATCGGATATCGTGCTTTCCGAGATTGCGATGGGATTGCATCTCTCACCATTCCGGCAAAGGTGAAAACGATCTCGGATTCGGCTTTCACAGAAATGGATTCCCTAGTTGCGCTGAACTTTTTGGGAAATGAGTTCAAACTCGGCTTAAGCGTTTTCGCTGAGAGCGTGAACCTTCAATCCATCAAGGTGCCGGACTCCAACCTCAATTATTCCGTTTCCGATTCGATTTTGTATAACAAAGACAAAACCAGGATTATTTGCTGTCCTGCCGCCTTGAGTGGGAAAATAGTCATCCCTGATACAGTCACCTCAATCGAAGAATATGCGTTCTACGGTTGCACGAAAATCACGGAAATTGCACTCCCTGATAGCCTCAACGAAATCGAGAGAAACACTTTCTGCCGCTGCACGTCTTTGGAAAGTATAAATATCCCCAATGGGGTTGCTTCAATTGGAAAAGCGGCATTTGCATCCTGCTCCGCTTTGGAAAGCATCGTACTCCCTAATACTCTCGATGCCATTGGCGATTATGCATTCTCATCTTGCACTTCACTCTTATCTGCCACAATTTTGAACGGAGTTAAAACGCTTGGCGTCGGAGCTTTCCTCAAATGCACTGCACTTCTATCAGTTTCTTTGCCAGATTCAGTTACTTCTATTGGTGACGGAGCTTTTGATCTCTGCACCTCGCTAACTTCTTTCAAGATGCCTCAAAAAGTCACTAACATTTCGGCTGAGCTCTTCTTTGGTTGCACGTCCCTCACATCCGTTGAATTGTCAGTTTACGACGTGGGGACCATAGGTGAGAAAGCCTTCGCGAAATGTTCGTCTCTATCCGAAATCACTCTTCCTTATGTTTCTTCGGTTGGCGACTACGCCTTCTTCGGATGCACATCTTTGGCCGGTGTTGGTTTCTCAGACAATCTTTCCTCAATCGGCAATTACGCGTTCTACAATTGCTCGGCTCTACAGCTCATTGTTTATGATGGGACAACTTCTGCATGGAGCAACGTGACCAAGGGCACGAGTTGGAAATACGGTGTGACTTTGGCGAAGGTTGTCCAGTGCTCGAACGGGAATGTCTCCCTATGAAAGGAAACGGACTATTATGAGTGAAAGATTCCCCGGCATCGATTGGTATTGCGATCGCTGCAATGCGTTGCTGAATATCCAACCTGGTTTCGACGACCATCATTACGTGTGGAAATGCACCGAATGTGGCCACAAGAACAGCATCTCATCTGATTCGATTTATCAATCGGAAGAAGATTTTCGTAACCCCGAAAAATAAATAGGAACCTTAGACGCAACGCTAAATGACCTAATAAACCAGAAAATTAAAGGAGCAAAAACATGGTTATCTATAGGACAAATCGATGGGATGGATACGGAAAGCAGAATTATTATTGGAACGAATATCGCCTTGAGGGCGACACCGTCTACAAGTACAAATGCCATCGACAAAAGTTTTTCGATGGTTCGGAAAATACCTGGAGCGAAGAAGAGAATCTAGAAGAATCGTGGAAGGTCGACGATCCGAACATGCCTGATTGGCTTCGGAGTCATTTGTAAGCCTTAATTGCACGCTAGGGGTTGGACGGAATCAATTCCGAATCTTAAAATTTGGAATCCATTAGGCTTCAGTGACCTCATGCATGGTCAAGTCCAGTCCAGACATCGTCGTTGAACTAGCCTCCAAGTTTCTTGAAAAAGAGGCTTGGGGGCTTTTATCATATTAAAAGAGGACAAACGGTAGATGGACAAGGCGTTCAAACAAAGAAGAACCGGGATGGTAACCGTTCTGGAGAGGTATCCGTGCAGCTCCCACACCGGGGGCAGGAACTCCGCCTTTTACCTTTGCAAATGCGACTGCGGTAAGGAGTTCGTCGTTAACGGCGACGAGCTCAGCAAACATCCCTATTCCTGCGGATGCACCCCCAAGCCCTCTAACGGTGGAAGGGACATCGGGTGGGCGCTAGGCTACGATAAGGAAGCCCATACGATGACCTGCATGATCAAGCCGACTAGGCACGTTTCCATTAGAAGCTTCTCAGGCGTCTCAGGGGTCTTCTGGGAGAAGGATCGGAATAAGTGGAGGGTTCAGATTTGTTTTGCCCAGCATAAGCATTTCCTAGGCTATTTCGATAGCAAAGAGGACGCTATAAAAGCGAGGATAGAAGGAGAGAAGAAGTACTACGATCCTGCGCTGGCTGGCCTTGAGAAAAAGTAGGAGGTCGTATTTTGATTATAGATTCAGCACAAACACCAAAAGCCGGAATGAGAAGAAGCGCGAAGCTGATTTGCTATATCTTTGCGGCGGTCTTCGCCGTCCTTTTGGTGGTCTTTGCCGTTTTGGCGATAAAGGGGTTTGTCGATTATGCGAACTATCTGAATTCGGATTTTTGTGCCGGGATGGATAAAGCCAACGGTCTAGGGCAATCATTCAATGCAAGTGAGTTGCAAAGCTTGGCCGCGAAAGAAGCGGCTGCCGTCTATGGCGAATCGACCGTTAGCGAATCCCCAACACTTATAGAAGCGGTGAAAACAACGATTCTCAGCAAGTATACCTTGGTAAATGGGATTTATTATTACAATTCAATTCTCGCCGCAAATCCAACTGAATATTGGGTTTTTGCGGGTATTTCCGTTTATTCGGCAATTGCTCTTGCGATTCAAATTTACGTCTCGATGCGAAACGAAAAAGCCGATTACACCGAATACTACACGATGATTGTTCTGCTGTTTGCGACTCTTAATGTTCCATCCGCTGTTTTGATGATTTGCGGTCGCAAAGACTGAAATCACTTCTCATGAAAAAGGCTCCAGACGATGCTGGAACCTTTTCTTTAATCCATCTCTTTCTTCTTGTCCAATGCCCTTGAGACGGTCTTCAGAGTGCCTTCTTTCAGGGAATCGTCGTAGTGGGCGTAGATCTGCTCGGTGGTGAGGAGATTCGAATGGCCGAGCCATTTGGAGATGTCCTCCATCGCCACGCCCTTATGCCTTAGCAAGGTCGCACAGCTGTGCCTTAGGTCGTGGATTCTGAGGTTGGCAAGTCGTTGTCCTTGAGGAGTTTCTTGAACGACGACGGGAGCCATCCCGGCCTTATGATGCCGCCGTTCTCGAAGACGTAAATGTAGTTGTCGAAGTTGTGGTTGTGCCGCGTTCCGAAGGCCTTTTTGAACCTTTCCTGCTTCTCTTTTCTGACAAGCAGCGGCTCCATCGTCGTGTCGATTAGCGGCAATGTCCTGAAGGAGCTTTTGTTCTTCGCCATGTTGCGGAGGAAGAGCCGATACGAGCTTGATCTTGGCTTCGCAGACCATGTGCTTGGTGGTTATCGTCTTGTACTGGAAGTCGATCGCGTCCCATCTCAATTCGCGCACCTCCTCCTTCCTCAAACCGCAGTAGGGGACCATGCGAATCACGAATTCGAGTATCGTGTCCTCCGACGCCTTGAAAAGTTTCTTGAGCTGCTCTTTGTTGTAGAAACTGTCTTTGTGAATGTCTTGTTTACGTTTGATCGTCTTGCCGACGATATTCTAGACTAAGTAAAATCCAGAGTGCTTGGTATTAATCCGTGGTGGGGCATAAAAAGCCTTTGTAATGTTTTCTTATCAAAAGAGGAAGATCTTTCATCGAAAAAAGATGTCGCTATCTTCTTGCAACCAACTTTTTTCGATTATGGGGCGTTGCCTTTTAGGCACACCCGTGCAAATTTGAGCTTTTTTCATTATCATTGGGCGATTTAAACCTTCGCTTTATTTGGGCTGAGGGGTGGTTTAGGAGGAAGAATGGCTAAGAAATCAAGAGTTATTAAGGTCTCTATTTATGTTAAATTTGAGGAATTTGACCATTTAAAAGGGGCAAAACTAGGAGATTTGCAGGAATCGCTGAGAAGATTCATGTCGAAAAGAGGGAATGGAAAAGACTGTGCTTCTATCGTTCGCGTCATTCCAACCTTTGCCCCGTCTAACACGGTTGAGGTTGAGCTCGTTGCGCTCAACGAAAACATAGATTTCGTTAATGACACAAATGCCGTGAGCGAGATTGTGGAGGCCATCGATGAATATCTTGACGTTGACTTCGATAATTTCGTCGTAAAACAAGCGGAAGATCCTATGGCAATCTGTGGAAATCTCGGCTAATCATTTAAACGCCCTCGTTTTTCGGAAGCAATCTAAAAACAAGTTTTGAACATACCCTCGCCATGCCTAAGTCATTTACTCACAAAGACGTCCAAGAATTGCTCTCCTTCTATAAGGAACTTTTTCGTGATTTGGACGACGTCGAGAATAAGGAAGACGAACACGAAAACAACCTTTCTTACTTAGCCTCTTCTCTTTCAAAAGAAGGATTCTTTTCGAACATGGCAGAGGAAGGGCTAAAGGGGCGTGTCGTCGATTGGTCCGATCATAACATCATAGATTTTGTGGTGGCTATCTATCATTGCAAGGAAGGAAGAAAATGCGTCTCGGCGTCAAAGGATTTGCGCAAATCCTATGAGGACCGCGTTCGTAATCTCCTCTTTTCTGCCAAAAGGGGCGGCAACGCGGTAAGCTGGCTTTTCACATCGAAGAAGAAAAAGGAAGATGCTGAGAACGCCTACCAAGAACTTGTTTCCCTAAAAGAAGGAAGTTTCTCTAAAATCGCCTCCTCGATAAGCGAGAAGATGACTTCTTTGGACGGGAAAGGAAGCAAGGATGCTTTCGACGATTACTTCAAAAACAAGGCAAAATATGGAAAGATCTTCCAAGAGGTTTGCGGGTCTTTTGACGATGATGACGAAGGGCTCTCTGACATCCGCAAGCGAGAGGACCGATACCGCGATGCTAAGGCGGAACTCTCTGGTGTCACGAACAAAGTCGACCAGTTCAAGGAAAACGTGAAGGACGCCGTCCAACGCCTTTGCCTTACGGAGCTTCTAACTCTCCTTAAGGGGATCCCAGTGGATAGTCTCGCCAAAGAAGCCCCCAGGGTGAAAATCAAATGCCTCAGGGATGCGGGCTATCTAACCTACGCGGACATCTTTGCCGCGAACGCGATGCAAATATCCTCCGCCTATGGGGTTAGCCTTGACGCGGCTTACACGGTCAAGAACATCTGCGATAAGCATGCGAAAGAGGCTTATAAGAGCATCAAGATCAAGCTCACGCCCGACAGCAAAAGCAAGGAATCGACCGGCGTCGTCAAGGCCATCGACGCCTATTTGGAACTTGAATCCGCCTCGAATCGGATTGGCGTTCTCAGCAAGAGCGATATCTATTCCTTGAACATTCTTTTCCATGACTTTGAGAAACTCGGGGGAGGGGAAACCTGGCTTTTCCTTGATGATGAAGAGATTGAGCGTTACCGCCATTCCTACAAGGTCTTTAAAACCACGTCGGATCATTTTTTCAAAGAGGCTAAGGACATCGCTTTCTCAGCGAAAGTGTCCTCCATCAGCACTGCTAAGGCGTGGGACGACTTCTCCGCCAATTCCGTCAAGTTTTACAACGTCATCGAAGAACTTTGCCCGGGCGTGCTTGGAAATGAGGATTCGATCTACGGTTTGCCAGAGGATCTCGCCAGGGAAATTCAGGACGAGTGCTATTTCCCGGATGGGCTTCTCTGCACATTGCGCAAATACCAGGAATGGGGCGTCAAATACATCCTTCACCAAGGCAAAGTGCTTTTGGGCGATGAGATGGGCTTGGGGAAGACGGTTCAGGCAATCGCCGCTATGGTCTCTCTCCGCAACACGGGTGCTACCCATTTCATGGTGGTCTGCCCGGCTTCCGTCCTCACCAACTGGTGCAGGGAGATTGCAAAGCACAGTAAACTCAAATACATCAAAATCCATGGCGCAGGCAAAGGCGCGGCCTTCAAGACTTGGATACGCATCGGAGGGGTCGCCATCACGAACTACGAATCGCTTTCCAGCCTCCAATACGACGAGAACTTCCATTTCTCGATGCTGGTCGCCGATGAGGCCCATTATCTCAAGAACGAGAACTCTAGGCGCAGCATAAACGCGAGGAACTTGGCGGCGCACGCGGACCGCTTGCTTTTCATGACCGGCACCGCGCTAGAGAATAAAGTCGATGAGATGATCTCCCTCATCCATGTCCTGAACCCCAACATAGCGAAAGCGATAACCCCGATTGCCTTTATGTCGACCGCCCCTGCGTTCCGCGAGAAAGTGGCCCCCGTCTATTATAGAAGGAAGAGGGAAGACGTCCTCACCGAGCTCCCGGACAAGATTGAGATGGAGGAGTGGTGCACTCTCGGCGCCGAGGAGATGAGGGACTACGAGAATAACCTGTTGAACTCCCATTACATGACCGCGAGACGTCTCTCCTGGAACATGGACGATTTGACGAAGTCCGCGAAAGCGACCCGCTTGAAGGAAATCGTTGAAGAGGCGGAAGGAGAAGGAAGGAAAATCTTGGTTTTCTCTTTCTTCTTGGACACGCTTTACAAAATCCATGATTTCCTCAGGGGCAAGTGCCTTAACCCGATTACCGGCAAGGTGAATCCCAATCGGAGGCAAGAGATCCTCGATGAGTTCGATAAGGCGGATCCGGGATCGGTATTGCTCGCCCAGATCAGCTCAGGCGGGACCGGACTCAACATTCAAGCCGCCTCGGTTGTCGTAATTTGCGAGCCTCAATTGAAGCCTTCAATCGAGAACCAAGCAATCTCCAGAGCCTATCGCATGGGCCAAACGAGGAAGGTTCTTGTTTATCGTTTACTCGCTGAGGACACGATCGATGAGAAGATAACGAACTTATTAAAGGCTAAACAAGAGATCTTCGATGCCTATGCGGACAAATCCGTCGCCGCGGAGAAGTGCGAGCTCGACGAGACGACGTTCGGGAACATCATCAAAGAGGAGATCGAGCGCATCAAAAAGAAACGCGCCGATAGCAGGGAGGAAGTTCCTGCCTCCAACGAAGAAGACAACACCGCAGAGTACGCGCCTAAGCCCCTGGGCGAGGGATACTACGACAACCTCATGTCAATGTCATATGGCGAACTCGTTGCTTTCCTGCTGGAGAAGTACGGGCCTGTGAAGGGCGATTATTTCGCGAATGAGAAATG
Organism: Lachnospiraceae bacterium; assembly: GCA_963658395.1. Taxonomy (GTDB): domain Bacteria; phylum Bacillota_I; class Bacilli_A; order RFN20; family CAG-826; genus Alloenteromonas. The sequence goes on from CAVKPZ010000042.1 coordinate 9,150, forward strand.
CGTCAGCGTGAACAAATTTATCAAAAGAACCGGAGAGGGGTTGTTCATTCATCACATTGATGAGGACAAAATCGAGAACCTTAGCAATCCCAATATAGCCAGAATGAACCCCCAGGAATACCAGAAGGCGAATCGCCTCGTCTACTGCAACTACTTAGAACATCTTTTGCTTCACATCCTGATCGTTGAAAATGCCGACAATAGAAATCCAAGTTTCGGCTATGGAGGCGTTTTCGTCTTCCTCATCCCCCATATAAACGATGTTTACAACGATTATCCTTTTTCAGTTGAATGGGCAGCTCGGGCTGCTTTAGAGATAAAGGGTGACATGGCCTCGTACCTCAAAATGGTGAAAAGGGCTTTTGACATCGCCGTTGAGAATCCTGCCCTGTCTTCTTTCGGAAAAGGGGATGGGTTAGCTAAAGGCACGGATGGAACCGTGAATGAGAATGTAGCTTCTATGCTAGATGCGTGGGGATGAGCGTTAAGAAAGAACCGTTTCTGATTTGTGGATGAATAGGAAACAGATACTAAAATCCTGCCTGCATCTATTCTTCAGCCCCTTGCTTTTATATGTTGAAATCCGCTGCGGACAACATTATTCAGTTTTAGCAAAACCGCGCATTTTGCAGTGAAAAAGACAGGTTTTGCAGTCCTTTTCAGCTCAACACTTTATCCTTAGGATCTATTGGGCAACTCCGTGCAGGTTCGAGTCCTGTTGCCTGCACCAATGAGATTATGGGCTGGCGAGATGCTGGCTCTTTTCTTTTTGCTGCGCATAATTGCGAAAGACCGCCTGTGCCTTGGCTCTCGTTTTGGCCTTGATAGGTGTAAGGCACATATATATTTCCCAGCCGTTCCGATCCTGTCGTTCCCCGCTGATGGTTGAGCCTTTACCCTATAGTGCCTTTGATTCCGAATTAAGTCGAAATTTCCATGATGCTTTGAGATGGTTTTCATGGAGATGCCTTCTGTTACCAATCCGCATTTGAATTTGTTTTTCGTGCTACTATTGTTCCGAGATGAAACCTTTTGTGCCCAACCCTTGATGCATCGGCGTGCCAATTTCGATTGCCGTTGTTCTTTCGGGTAATCTGGTTTCGGATTTATCTACCGGTTTATCTACCAATCGTCTGTGACGGACCTAACCATGGGCTTGAAAACCGGATAACCGTCCGCTTTGGAAATGCCGTTTATCGTTACACAAAACGAACAGTCATCAAAAAGTGTTACCATAACCTCAAAAAACAAATAGAATTTCATATATAAAAGCGGAGGATAACGCATGGAGCTTTACAAACGCGAGAGGTATCTAAAGAAAATCAGGGGTTTCTACGGCGCCTGCGACATCATCAAGGTCATCACCGGCATCAGGCGGTGCGGCAAGTCGAGTATCCTTGAGATGATTAGGGACGAGCTCATCCAAAAGGGCGTTAAAGAGGAGAGCATCGTCTTCATCAGCCTCGACAAGAAAGGCTACATGTGGATAAAGACCCCAGAAGAGCTGGAAGGGGTCATCGATTCCAAAATCAAAGGGGAGGGGACGAAATACCTCTTCGTCGATGAGATACAGAACGTCAAAGGTTTCGAGACGCTCGTCAACGCCTACCGGGAGGAAGGTAATATATCCATCTTCATCACGGGCTCGAACTCCTATCTCCTAAGCGGCGAGCTCATGACGAAGCTCACGGGGCGCTACCTCGAGTTCGAGGTGCTCCCGCTTTGCTTCGACGAATACCTCGAAATGAAAAAGTTCTATGGGAAGGCAACCGACGCCAATTTGATGATCGAGCTCAACAAGTACATCGTCGAGGGCGGCTTCCCGAGGGCGGTTCTCTTCGACGACCCGAAGGACAAGAGGGCCTACGCGACCGGCCTCGTTAATGAAATTTTCAAGAAGGACATAAGGAGAAGAGTGAAGATAAAGGACGCCGAGTCCTTCGAAGTGGTTAGAAGGTTCGTCGTGAACAATTTCGGTTCGACGATGAGCGTTAAGAGCATCCAGGAGGGGCTGAACAAGCGGGGGGTCCCCATCGCGAGGCCGACCGTCAAGAAATACATCTCCGCCCTCGTGAGCGCGAAGATTCTCTACGAGTGCGACAGGTTCGACACGAAGTCAAAGAGGTCTCTCTCCGGCGAGAAAAAATACTACCTGGCGGACTCCAGCCTTTATTTCTCCTTGAACACCGACAATAGAATCAACTACGGCCCGTGTCTTGAAAATATCGTCTACCTTTATGCAAGAAGCAAAGACTACTCCGTCAGCGTTGGGAGGGTCGGCCGCCTCGAATGCGATTTCATCCTGAGGAGCGCGGAGATGGACTATTCCTACATCCAGGTCGCTTTGACAATCCTCGCGAGCAAGGAGACCGAAGACAGGGAATACCGGCCCCTCGAGGCGATCCACGACAATTACCCCAAGTACGTCATGACGACGGACTACCTGCTTCAGAAAAGGGACGGGATCATCCATTGCAACCTTATGGATTTTATCTCGAAAGGTGAGGAATTCTGACGAATTTCAACGATATGATGCTTCTCGGCAAACTTGCGGACGAATAGGGAACAGGTACTATAAAATCTCGTCCGCTTCTGTCCTTCAGCTGCCTGCATTTATATGCCGAAATCCTCTGCGGACAGTTTTATTCAACGTCAGCAAAACCGCGCATTTTGCAGGAAAACTGCTGGTTTTGCAGTCCTTTTCGCTCCGACGCTTTATCCTTAGGATCTATTGGGCAACTCCGTGCAGTTTCGAGTCCTGTTGCCCGCACCAAATAGGTTACGGGCTGGCGAGACGCAGGCTCTTTTCATTTGAGGACAGTCTCGTTTTCGTGGTTTTTCCAAAAACAACAATCCTTTAATTTATCTACCAGTTTATCTACCAACTTATCTACCGGTTTATCTACCAGTCCGCTATAATATAACCAGCGAGGAGTTTCGATATGGATTATGTGGATATAGCTTCTGATTTGGTCGGCAGAGAAGAAGAGGAGTGGTTCGAGTTCAAGGAGAACTGGTTCAACAAGGGAGAGATAGGGATGTACATCTCGGCGCTTTCTAACGCCGCCGCGATGTCCGGCAAGGAATGCGGCTACATGCTTTGGGGAGTCAGCGACTCGACGGGCAAGGTCGTCGGGACCGACGTCAAATACAAGTGCACGCATAAGGGCGAACCCTTTGAGAACTACCTGGCGAGGAACCTCTCCCCGTCCGTCGCCTTCGAATTCAAGGAATTCGAGATGGAGGGCAGGCGGATGGTCATCCTCATTATCCCCGCCGCCAAAAAAGTCCCGACCTCCTTCGGGAGGGCGCGCTACGGCAGGATTGGCTCCAGCATCGCGAGCCTCGAGAAATACCCGGAGAGGGAGGGCCTTCTCTGGAAGACGCTCATCGAGGGCTATCCGACGATGATAAACACCGAGTCCCCGACCCAGGACCTCACCTTCGCCCAGCTGAAGGCCTATTACCTTTCGAGGGGTCTCCTTTTCAATGACGGCACGTTCAAGGTGAACATGCATCTGCTCACCCATGATGGGAAATACAACATGCTCGCCTGCTTCCTCGCCGACAACGGGGAGATACCCGTGAGGGTGTCTATCTTCAGCGGGAGAGACAAATCCGATCCGCTCTTCTCGGTGAAGGAGTTCGGGAACCAGAGCCTCGTCTCCGTCATCGACAGGATCATCGACTATTCAGACGTCATCAACATCCCAAAGGCGGTCGAACATCTGGGCACGGGGGTTCGCGAGGACGTCCCCCTCTTCGATCAGGCCTGCTTCAACGAGGCCGTGAAGAACGCATTCATCCACAACCAATGGCTCCGAAAGGTCGCTCCCATGGTCACCTTCTTTGAAGACAGAATCGAGATCACCTCGTTCTCCTCCCTGGCCCCGAACCAGACCATCGAAGGATTCTATAAAGGGAACAGCATCCCGGTGAATGAGGAGCTCTCGTCCATATTCTTGACGACCCACCTCAGCGAGCGCACCGGAAAGGGGAACCCTTTGATCGTCTCGCGCTACGGCAGGGGCGCTTTCGAGATAACAGATTCCTCCGTGAAGGTGACCCTGCCTTACAACTGGAAAAGGAATTTCGACGAGCCGGTAGATAAGCCGGTAGATAAGTTGGTAGATAAGCCGGTAGATAAGCTCAGCGAAACGGAAAGGAGGATCCTGGAAGCCTTGGAGAAGCACCCGGATTTCTCACAGCCAAAAATCGCCGAACTCGCCGGCGTTGGCAAGACGACAGTCCAGACCGCAATTGTCAAATTCAAGGAATCGGGCTTCGTCGTTCGCGTCGGATCCAACAAAGACGGCCATTGGGAAATCCTAAAAAAAGACAATTAGCGTTGCGGCCGGCACGATGAGACCCAATGGAACCTTTCAAAGTTTTATGCTTGTCTCTCATGTAGTCCTGACTATTGGCTTGCGGACGAATAGGGAACAGATACTTTAAAATCTCGTCCGCGTCTGTCCTTCAGCTGCCTGCATTTATATGCTGAAATCCGCTGCGGACAACTTTATTCAATTTCAGTAAAACAGCGTATTTTGCAGGGAAACTGCGGGTTTTGCGGTTACTCTCAGTCCGGCACTTTATCCTTAGGATCTATTGGGTTACTCCGCGCGGGTTCGAGTCCTATTGCCCACACCATCAAAATTAGAAGACTGGCGATATTTTGGTTTTTTGCTCTTGGCCATGCCATCTAAATGCCAATTGAGCAACGGTGTCTTTATTAATCGCCGCCAAACATCTTCTCCAAATCGAACAGTTTAAGGTCATCGTTTTCCTTTAAGTCATCTTCGAACCCCAATCTGGAGAACACGCAGTAAAGCCTTTTTAGATCATCCGAGAAGATGCTCGCGCTCTCCTTAAGGTGATCAAGCATGGCCTTGTCGAATTTGCAGTTCCTGTATTTGTACTCCATGACGAGCAAGGACCCGTTGGCCTCCGAGAGCCCGTCTATCTCGATCGAGCGGCCTAGCTTCGACTTGTCGGCCCGAAAGTTCTTCGTTTTGGGGAACACGGTTCTGAGCTTCCCTTTCTGGTTTAGCTCTTCGAGGTAGAGCGAGCAGACGTCCTCGAAGCCGCGGCAGACGAAGTCGCTGATTTGGTCCTCGTTTTCCTTATAGACGATCTCCCCATTGAAGCGAATCCTCTCCTGCTCGTGGAAGGCGAACTGGAAGTAGAATCTTAGGAGGCTGTCGCCTATCTCGTAGTAGGCGGTCTTCTGGCTTCCCATGAAGGCGGTGCGCCTCTCGACGATCTCGCTCTGGAGCAAAGTGGAAAGGTATTTGGAGACCTTGGCCTCCTCCTCCCTGATGTAGAGCGAGATCTCCTTCACGCTTCTTTTTCTGTGTGAGATTGCGAGGAGTATCGCGTTGTAGACGTCCTGCACCTTCGTTGAGTTCGAAAGCAACTGGTCGGGCAAGGAGAAGAACGGCCCGTACTGATCGAAGAGAAGCCTTTTTAGGTTGTCCGCAAAGGAGAGCCTGTGATCAATGGATGAGAGATAGTAGGGATAGGGGCCGAAGAGCGAGAGATAGTCGCAGCGCGTTTTGATAGGCAAGTCTTTGAGGAAGGCCTCCGCCTCGCTGAAGGGCAGCTTCTCCACCCTCATCTCAAAGGTGCGCCTCTTGTAGAGGGGCGAATCATGGTTTTCGATTTCCTCTTTTAGAAAGGACACGTCGCTTCCGGAAAGGATGAGAAAGAGATTGTTGCCGGAATGGTCGTACATCTCCTGTATGGTCGAGGAGAAGGAGGACTCCTGCTCGAGGATGTAGGGATACTCGTCGATGATGATGAGTAGCCTCTCGCCCTTCGCGTTCTCCTTCAGAGAATCGAATGCTTCTTCATAACTGGAGAAGATGTAATTGGGCGGCAGCCCAAGGGCTTTGTCCAAAACGTAGGAGAAGGAGCGCAGGTTCCCGTAGGCGCTGTCCCTCTTCGCCTGGAAGAAGACGCAGCTCTTGCCCTTGGCGAACTCGCCTAGCAATGTGGTCTTTCCGATCCTCCGGCGGCCGTAGACTACCCCGAATTCCTTCCTGCCCCCGCTATATCTCTCGTTGAGCATTCTTAACTCTTTTTCTCTTCCGATAAACATATTATTAACTCCAAGGTTAATAACCCACGAGTACATAATAATCAATGCATAATGCTCGCGCAAGGCCCCTGTTTGAAAGGCCCATGTCCTTAGAATCGGAATCTTCTTTTCACGGGTGCGGACGAACGTGCGAGCAGCATTATCCCCAAACTCTTCTATTCGTCCGCAAGACCTGCATAAGCACTAGTGGCGCAATTGGTATACGCGATAGACTTGGGATCTATTGGGACGCCCCGTGAAGGTTCAAGTCCTGTCTAGTGCACCATCGAAAATAGACGGCTGCTGTATATTGGCCTTTTTTCTTGAGCCAAGCCTTGGTTCACCTTAATGTTCCAAAAGCGCTTATTCGGAAAATCATCTACCAGTTTGTCGGCTAATTGGTTATAACGGGGGTTAGCCTGGTTCTCGAAGATGTTGAATGAGTATCCGCTGTGAAAAATACCGTTTAACGTGATATAGAACGGTGAAAAATCAAAAAGTATTTCGATAACGTCTAAAAACAGCGAATTCCTGGTGAACAACTCAAAGCGCAATCAAGATTCCAAGGACTGCAGTTTGCGTTGGAATCTTTGCAGACTTGACAAGATTCCAACGGAAAAACCCATTTCAAAGAGTTTGTGCCAATTTATAAAAGAAGAGGGTGCATTCTTTCTAAAGACCATATTTAGCAGAGGCAACAAAAAATGAAATGCGGAATGCGCGGAACAGAAATGAATGTCGCTAAAACAAGCGGGTGAACTCAAACTCCTTTGCCCGAATTGCGTTTACAATTTAGTCGCTACCATCTCATCTAGACTCGCAAAAGGTTTGTGTGCAAGCCATAACTCCTCCTACATTATACAAAATCCAAATTGACCCTTTTCCTCCTCCGAAAAGTCCTTGATGAACTCAACAATTCGGCCCTTCCAATCGACGTTGTATTTCGCGGCTATCTGAACGATGACGAGCGAGGCGCCGCCTTCCCCTTTGAGCAGGGTTCTTTCCCTTGAGCCCCTCTTCAGGAGGGCGATGAGCTTCGTGAAGGGTGTCGTAGCTTTGCATCATATCCCCGCCAAGCCTAAGCGATTTCCGCACCATCTCGTCGTAATGTCAACTCTCATCGGCCTTCTTGCTCACGCATCATTTGCCGGGAATCTACCTTGAGTGACGGAGAAAGAGCTTCCGCCTGGACTTCATGAAATCCCTGAGCGCGAATCTCTCCAGAGCCTTGGGCTATCTGACGCCGAAAGCCTACAGGTAGATGTGCGTGTCGGGTAAAGGCGACGTCCCAAAGAATCCGGGCAAAGCCAAATGCGAGAGAAACAAG
>CAVKPZ010000043.1:0-16284 GCA_963658395.1 Lachnospiraceae bacterium
GTTCAATAAAGATTATGATGGTTCCGGTTTTGTCCAATGTTTGGGGAACGCATCAGCTCCGCTAGTGGTCTCCAAGCCGCAGTAGCAGAAAAACCCGAGCATCGCGAAATAAAACACGGGGTTCTTGAAGATCTCTTTTTTCGACGCCGCCCCGCTTTCCGCTTTCTCTTGCCTTCCCTCTCCCCTGCTTAAGCTTTCCACCTTTGTCCATAAAGGCAGGGAGATGAAGGCGATGGCAGCAATCCCAAACTGGATGAGGGCGATGACGAGAATCCCCTTATTCCAGCCAAGCGAATGGTTGGAGGAGTCGATGAACGGGGCGATGATGAGCGGGGAGATGGACGCCCCCACGCCCCAAGAGCAATGAAGCCAGTTCATGTGGATGGCCTTGTAATGGAGGGCGACGTAATTGTTGAGGGCCGCGTCGATCGCCCCCGCGCCTAGCCCAAGCAAGACGGCGATCGGGAAGAAAGCCCAGACATAATCCTTGGTGACGAGGTGGAAGCAGATGAGCCCGCAGGCGGTGAGGAGAATTGAGAAGGAGACGACGAACTTCGTCTTGAACTTTTGGATCATCCTGTCGCTTAGCAAGGAGGAGATGATCGTGCAGAAAGAGACCACGAAGCCGATGTAGCCCGCCATGTCAGGAGAAGTCTCAAGATTCTCCGCGATCGCCGGGAAAGTGCTCCCGAGCACGCTATCGGGAAGCCCGAGGGAGATGAAGATTAGATAAATGACCAGAAGCAAGAGAACGCTCATCAAGGGGAAATGATAAAGAGCACACGGGTCCAAAACAAGACAGGATGTTTCTTTCGCTTCAGAAAAATTCTTGCGCGCGCATATATATAAGGAATATAAAACGAAAAAATAGTTATCATCCTATCGGCAAAAGTTAACATTTTAATATTTTTTGTAAATTTCCTATTGACACACTTTAAAAGGCTTTGTAACATAATGGCGTCAAGAGGAAACAAGGCCCCTTGAAAACAAATTGGAGGAATTCAAAATGAAAACAAAATCCATCAAAACGAAAATCCTGTGCCTTGCCTTAGGAGCAACTGCAATCGCGGGCCTCGCTTCCTGTGGAGGCAGCGCCGGAGCGGAGAGCGAATCCAGCCTCGCCCCTGAGCTCGCCTATCATCAAGCCTCCTCTTATGTGAATGAGGACGAAGGCGGAGGCATCATGGACTACCTTCTCGACGCCCTTAAAACCGGCGGCAAGAGTGCCATCAGCGGAGTCGTCTCATCCCTTGCCACCACCGCTATCAACACCTTCTTGAAGGAACTGGGCTTCGACACCCGCTCCATCACCGAGAAGAAACTAGACGCCCTCTCCGACAAAATGGACCAGCTTAAGGACATGATGGCCGCGGGCTACGCCAACATCACCCGCAAGATGGTCGAGATCCACAACAAGGATGTCTTGGATAAGCTCCTTGAGAAGATCCAGGACGTCCGCTCCCCCGTCGTCGCCCAATTGAAAGGTCTCGTCTCGATCTCCGAGAAAGAGCTCGACGAAAGCTACGACAAAGCCAAGCTCGCCCAGGAGAAAGAGACCTTCTACCAGGGGCTAGACAATATCACCTTCGTCAAAGTCAGCGGCAACGAGCTCTGGTTCGCCGCCGAGAACCTCGCGAACTCGATTCTCAAGCCGAGTCAGGCCGATGGCTCCTTGAAGCTCTTCGACCTCTATGAGGAGACCTTCGGGGCGCTGGAGACCTGGGATTACATGACCGTCAAGCCGAGGAAACAATTCATCAGCTACCTCGCGATGCTCGTCAACGGCCTCGCAGAGCTCGCGAAGATCCAGGCGAGCCACAAAGCCTCCGCCTACGAAGAAGGCGACGCCAACCGCATCGTCATCGAGCAAGGCGTCAGCGACATGGCCAAAGCCGTGAACTCCCTCAACGAGCAATTCCAGGCTCAGCTGCTTGAGCTAGAGGAGATCGAGAAGGACCACGACGAAGGCCGCCACATGGTTCACCGCACCAGAAGCGCCGATGTTGAAGGGAACATCGTCATCACCAAAGACGACGCCATCTCCACCCGCCTCTTCCCGGTCACCCCTGGCAACAGCGAGTACAACTACGCGACCTTCACCACCTTGGAGGACAACTACTTCAACGACCTCCATTACGGGCAATGGGATTACGGCGAGTTCATCTACGCCCTCGACGCGAGCGAATACGCCAAAATCGGCAACACGATCGTCGGCGAGTACACCGCCTACGCCAAATCCTTAGGCTACACCGACTTCGTGACCTACACCGTCAAGGACTACCTTAAGGACATCGGCTTCATCTGCTACGAGAACGACCTCTACGCGAAAGCCAAAGGCTTCTACAGCAACGTCGAGAACAGCACCTGGGACGAGAAAGGCGGCTACCAGAACAAGCACCACGGCCTGAAAGTCAACTACACCGGCTTCGAAGACAGGACGCAGAAGAGCGACATCATCGATCAGGTTCAGACCTACACCGACTACATCTGGAGCTCCACCGAGTACAACTACATCAAGGGCGACGGGCTCAACAGCTGGTACCTCTGCTTCATCCGTGAGGACAGCCAAGCCTTCCTCGGCGAGGTGAAGAGAGTCACCATCGGCTACGTGAGCAGCGCGACGAGCCACAGCACCACCTGGAACAAACTCTACAAAGGCCACTGGACCTGGAGCCAAGACAGGGGGACCTGCTTAGGCTTCCTCGACCAGCACAAGAAATAAAAGGGATCGAGCATCTAGGGGCGGCAAGACCGCCCCTTCTTGGCATATAATGGCCAAGGACATATCGAAGGAAAAGAAAGATCATGAGACAAGGGAATTCGAAAAAGAAAATCGGAAGCGCGCTGGCCTTCTTGGCCCTCGCCTCGCTCCTTGCGGGGTGTGGAGGCAACAAGCCCTCCCCTAGTAGCGAGGAAATCTCTTCTAATGAAGTAGAAACCCCCACTCTATCCGGGGCTTACGTCGAAGAAGATTCCAAGTTCCATAGCGCCAACCTCACGGAGGTCTCTCAGGCGAGCTTCGAGAGCCTGGGGTTCTCTCTTGGGGACTCCTGCAACGTCAGTTTCAGCAACGGGGTCGTCTATGAGGATGTGCCTTATTTCAACGGATACTACGTGAAAAACGGCGATCCCGTCCTCGTGGCTTACCCTTCTAGCAGTTGCATCCTCTTTACCCTAAATAACGTGGGGATCTGGGAGGAGGCGAAGCTTTCCTCTTCCGTCACCGTCACCATTTCCCTGAGGGAGAAAGGCAAATACCTCGCCACCCAAGAGGCTTTGAGCCAGAGTTATTCCCTTCAAAGAAGCGACTATACGAGCGACGAGGAGTTCTCGAACTTCCGCGCTTTGAAGGGAGGCTCGCTCAAGGAGAACCTCCTCTACCGCGGGGCAAGCCCCTTCGACAATTCTAGGAACCGGGCGGAGATCACCGATTCCCTGCTTAAGAAAAACAAGATCGGGGCCCTCGTCGATCTGGCGGACGGGGAGGGCGATATGAGCGCCTACAAAGCCGACTCCACCTATTCTTTCCCCTACAGCGAATCCCTTTATGACGCTGGGAGGGTCATTCTCCTGGGGATGGGGTCTGGCTATAGTTCGGATTCCTACAAGCAAAGCGTCGCCAAAGGGGTGAGGCACATGCTCGGAAAAGAAGGCCCCTACTACATCCACTGCATGGAAGGGAAGGACAGGACCGGGTTCGTCTGCACCCTCATCGAATCGCTCACGGGAGCCACCTACGAGGAGATGAAAGCAGACTACATGAAGACCTACGAGAACTATTACAAGGTCACCGAAGAGAAAGACTCCGAGAAATATAAGGCGATTGTCTCTCTCTACTTCGACTCCTTCTGCGAGTTCCTGCACGGGGAAAGCGATGTAAGCAAGCTCAAGAAAGCCTCTTATGTAGAGGATGCGAAGGGCTATTTAGCAAGCGGAGGGCTGAGCGAAGAGGAGATCTCTTCCTTCCTGGATCTGATAACGAAGTAAGGAGAAGAGGCGGCAAAAGAGGCGTTGCCGCTTTTTCTTTCCCCCCAATCACTTCGCTATGAAAATGAATATGTGCTCAATATTCTCTTTCCTCCCTTCCAAAATTAGAAGGAAGCGCTTTAGATGCCATAATTGCTCCATCAAAGGACCTTATCGTCCAGGAGAAAATAGCACCTATGAGAACGAAGAGAAAAGCGCTGGCCCTGATGGCCCTATCCCTCTGCCTCCCCTTGTTGGGGGTAGCTTCCTGCGGAAGCCAAGGAGAAAATCCATCTTCTTCAGCTATCCCCTCTCACAAGCACGTCTACGAGGTCGTTAGCGAAAGCGAGGCGACCTGCCTAGAGAAGGGCAAGAAGACGGAACGGTGCAAAATCTGCGGGGAAGAAAGAAGCGAAGAGACCCCAGCTTTAGGCCATGCCTTTGGCGAATGGGGGCAAAAAACCAAGGCCACATGCGTGGAAGCTGAGGTCTTGGAGAGAAAGTGCACCCGTCAAGGGTGCAACAAGAGCGAGACCAAGGAAGGCGAAGCCGCTCTTGGCCATCTTTGGGGGGAATGGGTCACGGAAGGAGAGACGATGAGCAGGAAATGCCTAAGAGATGGGTGCGAGGAGAAACAAGAGCAAATCGCCCCGACGGTGAAGCTTTTCGCCTTGGAAGAAGGCAGCAGCCCCTACACCGAAAGCATCGAGAGCTACCTAAGCGCGGATGATCCTAACGTCGAGGATTACGTCTGCAAAGACGAGGGCAACCAAGGCTATAAAGTCCATTGGCTGAATTCCTACGAAGGGGTCACTTCCTACCGCATCGAGTGCTCGAAGAGCGAAGATTTCTCTAACCCCGAGATCACCACCGCCAAAGCGAGCGCCAAAGAAGCCTATCTCTTCAATCTGGAGAAAGCCGCCACCTATTTCATCCGCGTGGTCGCCATAACTCCAGAAGGTGAGCACCCTTCTAACGTCATCACCTTCCTCACCTCGGACCTAGGCCCGCGCGTCATGAAGATCGACGGCATCCATAACGTCAGAGACCTAGGAGGCTATCTGACCTCGGAAGGGCGAACGCTTCAGGGGAAGATCTTCCGCGGAGGCGCGCTTTCCCCAAGCACCTTCGAGGCCTACAAAAACATCAGCATCACGGAGGAAGGCAAGAAATACATGAGCGAGACGCTCAAGATCAAGACCGACTTCGACCTCCGCACCGCCTCGGAGAACCGCTCCCCGGATCAGCCCGAATCCGCCGGGCTTACCTCTAGCCCGATCCCCGGGGCGAATCTAGAGTACCACACCGCCAACGGATACGAGAGCATCTTCACAGAAAAAGCCCGTCTCTGCGACATTTTCTCTAGTCTTGCCGACGAAAACAAATACCCGATCTACCTCCATTGCACCGGAGGGGCCGACCGCACTGGCACCTACTCTTTCCTGATCAACGCCCTCCTCGGCGTCAGCGAGAAAGAGCTCATCCACGATTACGAGTACACCTCTTTCTCGCTCTACGAGGAGAGAAACTCGAAAAAAGAGGAGCCCTACCACTTCAAGCAAACGCTAGAGAAGCTAAAAGCGGACTACGAAGGCGCCACCCTGCAAGAGAAAGTCGAGAATTTCCTGCTCAGCCAAGGCGTCACCGCGACCGAGATCTACAACCTCAAAGCCATCATGCATGGGCAGCCCACGAAAGAGGAAGAGAAGCCAACCCCAGTAAGCTACAACCCGGCCTTCGACTTTTCTTCCGGGAGCATCAGCCTGAACAGCACCAACGTAAAAGTGGAAGGCATTGTCGCAGGATATGATGGGCAAGCTTACCATGCGAAATTAAAAGAAACCTCTGCAAGCGGCAGCGGCATCTACCTCTTCATCGGCAGCTATGGGTTCTTCCTACGCGGTCAGGGCGTGCGTTTTGCAAAGATAACGGATGGCGTTTATAGCGAGTATCCTTCCGATGACAGCCCCTATACGGATAAACGTTACGTCGCTAATCCAGGCCAAGTAACCGACGCGGACCTTATAAGCGGCATCATCCTTGGCCTTTCCGCGAAGGAAAATGGCGAAAAAGTAACTTTGTCCCTCTACGTAAACGGCGATCTCTCCGTAAGTTATGACTACGCAAAGGCGAGCGACGAGATCGCCTCTTCCGAAGCCAAATTCACCGTAGTCATACATACGGCGAACACTTCCGCCTGCATCATCTCTTCTCCGAACGAGTAATCCCTCGTAATCATTCACAGAATTAGCGGTTTCCCTTTCTGGAACGCCGCTTTTTCAGTCGCAAAAATTCTCAAAAAGTTAGGAAAAACAGAAATTCTCCTTAATTAAAAGGGTGGAAGCGTATTGTAAAAAGGAGGGCTGAACAATATATGGTACTACTCATAATCAAGGAGGAAGCCGTTTATGTCCCAGTGGGATAAATTGCTTTGGAAGATGCGCCGCTTAAGCAGCGATCTTCGTTTTGAGGAAGGGGCAAAAGCATTGGAACGATCCGTCTATGTGATGGAAGGCAAAAAAACACGCGGAAGTCAATGGACCTTCCGAAAAGAAGGAAAACCTTCCATCACAATTGCTCAAAAGGACCCAATCAAGAAGGTCTACGTTAAAAAAGTCAAAGAAGCCGTGGAATGGGAGATGGAAAATGAAAGATCTTGAGTATTACCTAAGTTTGAAATATCCAATGGAAATCGAGGAAGACCCTGACGAAGGGGGGCTACGTGATCTCCTTCCCGGATTTAGTGGGCTGCCTAAGCTGCGTCGATAAGTTCGATGACATCGTCCCTATGGCGGAGGATGCGAAAAGATGCTGGATGGAATCGATGCTCGATATGGGCTTGGAGATCCCCGAGCCCTCTTCTTTAGAAAAGTATTCCGGCCATTTTGTCTTACGGATTCCCAAATCCCTCCACGTCTCCTTGGCGAAGCGCGCGGGAAAAGAAGGGTTGAGCCTCAACCAATACTGTTCCTATCTTTTGTCAACCGCCGATGCGCATTACCCGGCAATAACCGAAAACGTAGGAAAAGAAAGCGAAAGAGTTTCCGGGGAAAAGCCGAACTAAAACCAGCCTAATGGGTTTCGAGGCCGTGTCATTGCAAAGAATGGGCGATTTGACCTTTTGGTTTTCTCGCCCTTAAAAAGTCAGAATCTCTGAATCTGAGATTTCTTGAAGCTAAATTACGAAAGCAAGAACTCGAGGTCGTCCTTGCCGATGCTCGATGAGCTTACCCCGCCCAAGATCGAAGTGAGCTCCTTCTTTTTCTTCTGCAGGGCGAGCACCTTCTCCTCCACCGTCTGCTCGCAGACGAGCCGGAAGATGGAGACGTTCTTGTCTTGGCCGATCCTGTGGGCCCTGGCGAAGGCCTGCTCCTCTGCGGAGAGGTTCCACCAGGGGTCGAGGAGGAAGACCGTGTCGGCCCCGATGAGGTTAAGCCCGGTGCCGCCGGCTTTCAAGGACACGAGCATCACCGAATCCTCAGGGCTTTCGTTGAATTCCTTCGCCATCGCGATCCTCTCCTCGCTGCTGCTCGCTCCATAGAGGAAGCCGTGCTTGATGCCTTTCTCCTTGAGTTTATTCGAGACGATCTCAAGGGCTTTGGTGAAGCTAGAGAAGACCAGGGCCTTATGTCCGGAAGAGAGCAGTTCGTCGAGGGAATGCATAAGGTAATCGAATTTGACCGATTCCCCTTCCTCTTCAAGGAAAAGCGAGGGCGAGACGCAGATCTGGCGCAGGCGCGTGAGCGCGGCCAAAATGGCGATGCGGTTCCCATCGCCGAGCTTCAGCTCTCCCCTAGCGAGGGCCAGATAGGCCTCATAGGTCTTCCTTTGCTCCTCGCCAAGCGAGAGATAGACGTTGCTCTCTTGCTTCTTGGGGAGATCGATGCAGACCTGGTCCTTGCTGCGCTTCAGCAAGAACGGGGTGATCTTGGCTTCTAGCCTCTTCCTCTTCTCGCTCGAGACGAATTCCCCCACCCCGTACTCGGCGCGGAATTTGGCGTAGTCCGGGAAATAGCCAGGGAGGAGGAAATCGAAGATGGACCAAAGGTCGAGGAGGCTATTTTGAATCGGGGTGCCGGTCAAGGCGAGGCGGCAGTTTGCCTGCAGCTCCTTGACGGCCTCGCTCTTCTTCGCGGCGGCGTTGCTGATCATCTGGGCCTCGTCGAGGACGAGGCAAGCGAATTTCTTGCCCTTATAGAAGTCGATGTCGTTCCGGAGGGAATCGTAGCTAGCGACGTAGACCTTCCCGTCTTTCTTGATGCCCTTGATGGCCTCTTCCCTGAGCTTCGCCCCCATGGAGAGGACGACGACCTCCTGCTTTGGATTGAACTTCGCGAATTCCTCTTTCCAGTTGTATAGAAGCGATTTCGGGGCGACCACCAAAGAGGGGAGGCTCGTCTTGTTAAGCGACAAAAAGGCGATGGTCTGCAAGGTTTTCCCTAAGCCCATCTCGTCGCCGAGGATCCCCCCTAAATGGTGTTTGGCTAAGGTCCTCATCCACTGCACCCCTCCTTTCTGGTAGGGGCGGAGCATCTTCTCGATGCTGGGGTCGAGGTCTTTCAAAGAGGTCTTGGAATAGTCAAGGATCTCGCTTAGAAGCTCCTTGAGGTCGTCATCAAGAGCTAACCCCTCCTCCTGGAAGGAAGATAGCCTCAAAGCCAAAGGCAAGGAGAGATGATTCTCCCGCAGGGAGCCCATCTCCAGGAAGAGCTCTCCGGCGAGGGTGTTCTCTAGGCTCTGCAGATTCAGATAATTCCCCTTCACGAGGAGGTATCTCTTCTTCTTTTTGTAGGCGAGCGCGATTTGCTCGAGTTCCTCGTCGGAATAGCCCAAAGAGGTACAGGAGAGATCGAACCAATCCCCATGCCCCTTCAAGGAGAAGCTGAGCTTCGGGACGGGGCGGATACGGACTTTGGCGAGCCGCTCGTCGAGATAGAAAGCGCAATGAGGCCTCAAGACGGAGAGATCCTCGGAAAGAACGTTCAGGATCTCCTCCTCTTCCTGAATCTCCCCTTCTTCCTTAAGGTGCAAAACGGCGAGGCAAGATAGGAAGTTGTCCCTTCTTTTGCGATTGACGCTAGAAGACCCTACGTAGGTCAAGGCGTCTACCTTCTCATCGGAAAGATAGTACTCGCTATGGCAAACTAGCGCCCCTTTCTCGCCATAGCTCAGGTAGAAGGAGATCGAGGGGACTTCCTTCCCATTCTCGTCCTTCCGGTCTTCAAGATAGGGCGCAAGCGAATCCCCGAGCTCTTTCCCAAGGCTAGCAAAGGGGAAGTCGGGATGGGTCAGCACGAATTTGAAATAGCTCTCGATTGGCTTGGCCTTGAAGGAAAGGAGGAAGCATTTCGACTCTCCTTTCAAGACGTAGAAGGCCATGTGGGCGCCAAAATAAGGCTCCCCTCCCAAAGGAAGGGAAGGAAGGAGCCCATAAGAGCCCCCCTCGTTAGGCGACAAAGAGGCCACCTCCAAAGGAGGCACTTCAAGCAAGGTCCCTAGGAAAGAGATCTCTTCCCCCACAAGCAAAGAGAGCAAGGGATTGAGATCCTCCTCCTTGATCTTCAGGCAATCCTCCACCCCATTCCGGTTCAAACACCGCGCGAGGAGCTTCTCCAGGAACCTCTCTTGCCGGGGGGTCGCTTTGAAGTCGAGCTCGCCGGAGAGGAAACTGACCCTCTTCCTCTCCGCGTAGGCATTGAGGATGGTGCTGGGGTCGCCTAGCTTTTTCCTCTTGCCGGAGTCGTTAAGATAAAATCTCACCTCGAAGGTGCCAAAGCTCCCTTTCTCAAAGGAAAAGCTCAGCAAGGATGGCTTCTTCTTCGGGGCGCTAGGCAAAAGGGAGGAGAGCTCCTCCTTGAAGGAGGCGAGCTCTTTGTAGGCCAAGGAAAGGCTCTGCGCCTCCTCATAGCTCAAGGAGGCGTCCTCTTTCAAAAACGAGGCGTCCTCCCCGTAACTAGAAGAGAGCTCCTCCTCGCTCATCTTGCTTTCTTTCAAGGCGAGATAATAGGCTAGGCTAAGCCCCTCCTCCTTGCCCTGGCTAGGGAAAAAGGGATTCGCGACGATGCTCTTGCCGGAGTCGATTGAGAAAGAAAGGTAGCCCCCATCTTTTGAATAAGCCTCATAAAGCAAGGTCTTCGTGGGCTTAGAGAGGGAATAGACGATCTCGAATTCGCCGCTTTTAAGGCGCGCAAGAAGGCCCATGGCCGTTTTGCTTTTGGCCAAAAAACCACGGATCTCGCCGAGTTTTGTTTCGCCTAATCTAGCTAGATACATGCCGCTTCCCCCTTCCTTTTGAAGCCTTGCTTCTCCATCATGCCGTATTGCTCCAGCAAGGATAGGTACCTCGCTCTAGAAGCGGGCGTCCTCTTGGAGAGCTTCTTCGTCTCATCGTCGCCTAGATGAAGGCAGAGGCAAGGGAAGGCCTCATAGCAATCCCAGACGGCCTTTTCCTCTTCCTTGCTGATCGAGGGCTTCCTCAAAGCGAGCAGGAGTTTTGAGGTGAGCGCGCTTTGGTAGGAATAGGAGGAGAGTTCCTCCTTCAAACAGGGGAAGTCGCTTAGCAAGAAAAAAGCGATGTCGCTTTCCTTCCCTTTGCCGAGCAAGAAAGCGAAAGGCAGGCGCATCTTGCTGTTTGCTAGGCTAGCAAGCAATTCGCCCCCCTTCTCGAGCTTCTCGCTTTCGCTTAGCCCCTTGTAATAGGAGCAAAGGGTCGGGAAATCCCCTCCCCCGACGCCGAAGCAGCGCTTGTAGCAAGAAAGGGCCAGGGACACCTCCCCCTCTTTCTCGAGTTCTTTCCCCATCTTCTGCCAAGTTTCGCTTGGCAAAGAGGCGTTGGGGTTCTTCGCTAGAAGCGCGATCCCATCCCGGTCCCCTTTCTCTAAAAGCTCCTCGCCTAGAGGCAAGAAGCCGTGGAAGCGGAAATCGGCCTGGCAGAGAAGATGGAGGGTGAAAGGGGGAAGCAAAGCGAGGAGTTTCCCCTCTTCCTTCTCGTAAAGCCGGAGCAAGTCGTAGCTTCTCCCGTTGGTGAGGCCCGCCTCGAATCTCTCCAGGCAGCAAGAGGAGAAGACGGGAGAGGAGAAAGAGGCGAGGTAAAAGGATTTCCTCGCCTGGGAGGACAAAGTGGAGGGGATCTCGTCGAAAAGCAGCCCCTTCTCCTCTTCTCCTAGCTCGAGCTCCTCAAGAAGCGGCACAAGCAAGAACCCCGTCTTGCTGTCACCGAACCCGGAATAGCCCGTATAAGAGGAGAAGATGATCTTCAGGCAGGAGATCGCCTCCTTCCCTTCCCATCCCTCTTCTTTCGCGCGGGCTTTGTACTCCTTCAAAGCCCTTTTTAGATATGGAAGGGATGAGAAACCCCTGCTCACGAGGGCCTTCAAAAACAAGGAGTACCCCTCTTGCCCCCCTAAGGAATAGCCGCCCGTCTCTTTCTCCAGCTGGAGCAAAAGGGCGGCGAGGTGCGCGCAAGGGGAAGAGAGGCTCCCCTTGCAGGAGCAGCGGGCGCTATCGAGGAGATTGGATGAGTTGAAGTCAAGCCGGCAAGCGTAGCTTTGCCCCGCAGAAAGGACGTTCCCATGGGCCTCCTTCACCCCTTCGTCATAGAAAGTGAGGGAGACGTTCCCTTGCTCCACGAGTAACTTTCCCTCCTCGAGGAGGTTCTCTTCGAAGAGCGCGCGGCTAGAAGAGTATGGGCTGCCTTTTTTCTTTTGCATAATCGCCTTAGTATAGCGCAACTTGAAGCAAGGGAAGCAAGAAAATGCTTCCTTGGGGAAAAGAGGCGGAAAAGCGCCGAGGGAAGCAAAGGATTTAAAAACGCCGTTTCAAGGAGCAAGAAGCGTGCCTGAGGCTCTACCCACGAAAAAAGGCGGGAAGCCCGCCTTCTCAGTTCTCTTCATCGTGCAACGTCCCTTTGAGGAAGTTCGGGAGGATCTTGTCTTTGATGTCCTCCTCGTTCTCCCCGCTGCGCTTTTCGCTGTTCTCCGCGTCGAGGAGAGCCTGCTCCTTGATGGAAGCCACCCCGCTCCCGACGCTTTCCCGGGTGAGGGGGGTGTATTTGGGGACGCTAGTGAAATCGTAGTCCTCGCTGAAGTCGCTCGCGATGACCGAGACCACCATCATGTCGTCATAAGCGGGGTTCACGTTCACCCCGAACATCATGTCGACGTTGTTGCCCGCGGCCTCGCTGATCCTCGTCGCGCATTCCTGCGCGTCGAAAAGCGAGACGTTATTGCCCGCGGTGACGGCGACGATGAGTTTCCTCGCCCCAGAGATCGAGGCCTCAAGTAAAGGCGAGTTGATCGCGTTCTCCGCCGCCATCATGGCTTTGTCCGGCCCCGTGCCCGTCCCAAAGCCGATCAAGGCGAGGCCGGAGCCTTTCAAGGTGGCTTTGACGTCTGCGAAATCGAGGTTGATGAGGGCGGGCATCAAAATGAGGTCGGTGACCGTCTGGACGCTTTGGGCCAAGACCCTGTCGCTTTCGGCGAAAGCCTCATTGACGGAGCATTTGCCCGAGGAAGAGAGGAGCTTGTCGTTGCTCACGATGATGATCGAGTCCACCGCGTCTTTGAGCTCATTGAGCCCGGTGACGGAATTGCCGATGCGCCTTTTGCCTTCGAAAGAGAAGGGGCGCGTGACGACGGCGACAGTAAGGGCGCCTTCTTCTTTGGCGATCGAAGCGACTACTGGGGCCGCCCCGGTGCCCGTCCCCCCGCCCATGCCGGCCGCGATGAAGACGAGGTCTTTGCCTTTGACGATCTCGCGGATCGACTCGGTCGACTGGATGGCGGCTTCTTTCCCCACCGAGGGATCGCCCCCTGCCCCAAGCCCGGCCGTCACTTGCTCCCCGAGGACCCTTCGATTGCTCGATTTGGAGGTCGCGAGGACCTGCTTGTCGGTGTTTAGCACCCAGAACTCAACGTCTTGGATGTTGTCGATCATGCGGTTGACCGCGTTGTTGCCTGCCCCTCCTACCCCGATCACGACGATCTTGGCGACGGGTTCGTAGTTATCTAAATCCATGGAATCGGACATGCTTTCTCTCCTTTACAAGGTATCTTCCTGGGCGGAATTCCTTCTTTCGCCCCGCTTTTCTTTCTTCTCGCTCATCCTGGTGACGGAGGCGACGCCTCTTTGGTTGTCTTCCATCGAGCCGCTGTAGTGGCTCGCCTCGATGACCATTCCTAGGCAAGGGGCGAATTCCCTTGCGTCCACGCCAAGATAATTCTTCGAAGGGAAATGGATCTTGTGGCTTGGCCAGTGCTCGGCGAAGAAATGTTCGATGCCGTTAAGCTTGCTCGCCCCGCCGGTGAGCACCACCTCGACTTGGGTGAGGTCGCTCTTGCTGTCGTTAGAAAGGGCGGACAGAACCCCGCTGGCTTTTGCGAAATAATCGTCGAAATACTCCTCCAAAGCGGCGTTGAACTCCCTCTGGGTGAATTCCTCCTCCAGGAGGCTCCCTTCCCTCACCCCTTTGCCGATGCTAGGCAAGTAGCTGCTTTCCCTGGAGGAATAGCCGAAGATTCTTTTGAGCTTCTCGGCCTCTTCGAAGGGGATGCCTAGCTTGCTAGAAAGGAACTCGCTGAGGCTCGCCCCGCCTTGGAAAAGGTGGGAGGAGCGGATGGGCGAGCCGTTGCCCACGAGCGTGAAGGCGCTGTATCTCTCGCCGATGTCGAGGAGAAGATAGGTTTTCGGAAGGGTCTCGTCTTGCGCGTAGAGGAGCGCCTCGCAATAAGGGGCAGCCGCCGATTTCTTGATGCGGAGGTTGCATTTGTTGGCAAGGGAAAGGTAATCGGAGGAGGCGGCTTTGGGCAGCGCATACATGAATAGGTCCGCGGAGATGAAGTCACTTTCTTTCCCCAGAGGGGGGTTCTTGTAGACCGATTTGTCGGAGAGGGTGAAGCTGGAGGGGATGATGTCCACCACCTCCGTCCCGCCGGGAAGGCTCTCGTTCCTCCCCTGCTGGATGAGGATCGCCACGTCGAGCTTGCTCACCTTCTTATCCGGAGAGGAGAGCACGGTCATCTTCTGGGACTGGTAGATCTTGAGCCCAAAGGGGGAAAGGACGAGGCAGACCTCGCTGAGGTTCACGTCGAGTTTCATGTCCGGGTCCTTGAAATGGGCGAGCTCGCTTAGCGCCTCGATGAGGCCCTGCTCCTCCCTGATGACCCCGTTCTCGATGAGGCCTTTGGGCAAGGCGCGCTTGGTGCTGTAAAGCACGACCGGCGTTTCCCCCAGGCAGTATCCGATGAGGAGCTTGATCTCATCGTTGGTTATTTCAAAGCAGGCGCATTTCTTCGTTTCCATCGAGGTATATTGTAATATACCTATCCTTTCCTTTCTAGAGGACACTTTAGAAATTTACTCGTAGTCTTTTAGTAGTTTTTCGGTATATTTTGAATTTTCATTTTACCCCGATGCATGCAGGCTTTTTTGCTTTGATTTTCCTTCATTTCCCCGAATTTTACTTTTTTATTGGCGCGAAAAAAGGCGCGCAAGCGCGCCTGGGCTGGCTCTTTGTTTTAGAAGGAGTAAGAAAGGAGTTCGGTCTCACTCGTCTCTGAGGTGGGCTCCCCTGCGCTTTCATGGACCTGCTGAGCTTCCGCCTTGGCGGTGCTCACCCCATAGGTGATGAGGATCGGGGCGGCGGTAGATAGCCCTGCAGCGAGAGCGAAAAGAGAGAGGCGCATGGCGCGTCTCACCCTGTAATAGGCTTTCTTGTGGCCGGTCTTGTAGAGTTTGTCTTTCATGATCTATATCCTTTCGTCTATCTTTTCTCGAGGACCCTGAGCTTCGCGGAAGCGGAGCGGCGGTTCTCTGCTAGTTCTTTCTCGCTTGGGAGAATGGGCTTATGGAAGGGAAGGAGGTAAGGGAGTTCCTCTTCGCCCGGGAGGGAGATCGCGTGGCGGTCCACCTTCGGTATGGCAAGCCCTTGGAACGCCTTCTTGACGAGGCGGTCATCGAGGGACATGAAGGTGATGATGGCTAGCCTTCCCCCGCTTCTTAGGAGGGCGGGTCCGTCTTTGAGGAGGGCTTTGAGGGCATCTTCCTCGCCATTGACTTCCATGCGGAGAGCCTGGAAGACCTGCTTCGCGGGATGGCCCTTCTTGCGGAGGTCCTTCTCGCTTTTGCTCGCTTTGATGATGCTTACGAGCTCGAGGGTGGTAGCAATGGGCTTGCTTGCCCTCGCCTTCGCGATGTTTCTAGCGATGCGCCTTGAATCCTTCTCTTCCCCGTATTCGAAGAAGATCTTCGCGAGGGCTTCTTCGCTGTAGGTGTTCACCACCTCATAGGCGGAGAGGGCCTGGCTTTGGTCCATCCTCATGTCCAGGCGCGCCTCTTCCTTATAAGAGAAGCCTCTGCTACCCTCATCGAATTGGGGGCTAGAGACGCCGAGATCTGCGAGGATGCCATCGACTTCGCTTACCCCTAGTTCCGAGAGTTTGTCCTTCAAATATGCAAAGTTGCTGCGGATGAGGGTGAAGTTATGCCCCACCTCTTCTAATTTGGCCTTGCTCTCCTTCATGGCCTCTTCGTCGAGGTCGAAGGAATAGAGATGGCCTTGCTTGGCTTTGGAGAGGATGAGGGAACTATGCCCAGCCCTGCCAAGCGTGCAGTCGACGTAGACGCCGTCAGGCTTCACCTGCAGCGCGTCCACCGCTTCCTCTAGCATCACCGGGTAATGGTTTCCCATCTTAGTGGCTCCTTTCCGCCAAAGCTTCGTAGTTCATGCCGTTTCGCAGGAGGTAAGAGGCGTAGGCCGATGCATCCCATAGCTCCAAGTGGTCGATCACCCCGATGAGGGTGACTTCCTTCCCGATCGCGTAGTCTTTCAGGGTGTCTCTCCCTAAGAGGACACGCCCCACGGAGTCGATCGGGAGCTTCTTCATCGAGGAAGCGGCCAAACGGACGTAGGCGCGGTTGTCGGGATCGGTGTAGCCAAGAGAGGCAAGCTTGTTGAGCGCTTCCTGGAAGTCGCCTTCCCGGTAGATGCTCAGGCATCCTTCGAAGCCCTTCATGACGTAAAGCGTATCGCCTGGGGCGATGCCTAGTTCCCTAGGAAGCATGAGCCTTCCTTTCGGATCGAGGTTGCGGGAATAGGACCCAAAGAACACGTTTACCACTTTTTACCACCTCGGCACCCCTATGTTACCTTCTGTAAGAAAAGGTGGCAAACACTTTTTTTGCGAGAATATCGAAAAACGCCCAATGTTAAGTGACAGAATCGTTGCAACAAAATCCGTAAAACGTCCTTGATTTTGAGAGATCGGTCACAAATTCTCCTTTTTGGCCGCAAGGCGTCGCCCTTGCGGCTTTATCCGTCAA